>JAUYFR010000350.1 GCA_030690855.1 Gallionellaceae bacterium | reverse complement strand
CCGCACAGTCCCCACAGGACAATTCATCACCTCTGCGATCTCTTCGTAACTCAGCCCCTCAATTTCACGTAACGTTAGGGCCATGCGCAAATCGTCAGGCAACTGCTGCAAAGAGGCATTAACCACCTCAACTACTTGCTTGCTCATCAGTTCATTTTCTGGTGTTGCTACTTCATGCAATAAAGTAGCATCCTCAAACTCTTCCGACTCTTCCGCATCAAAAGTGGTGCTTGTTGGCGCCCGTCTTCCTAACGCTAACAAATGGTTCTTGGCAGTATTGATGCCGATCCGATAGAGCCATGTATAAAACGCACTATCACCACGAAAAGCGGGTAACGCCCGATAGGCTTTAATAAAAGCATCCTGCGTAACATCCTCAACTTCAGCTGAATCACGCACAAAGCGAGAGATTAAACGCCCTAACCTACGTTGATATTTAGCCACCAACAATTCGAACGCATGCTTGTCACCAGCTTGCGCTCGTTCTACTAATTGTTGATCAACTTCCCGGTCGCCCATTTTTCAGCCTTAATTTATGACCATGCTCATTGGCTGCTTAGTATAACCGGACTCATCCCGACGGCATCATATTTGCCTATACGCTCCGCCTAGACAAGGGAGCTTAAATTTAGTTCACACAAATTCAATTTGTTTATCAGATTCGTAGCGCATCTTTGCTATAGTTCACCCAATGCATAACTACTCAATTTAGCCGAAGTGTTGCGATTTGATACTCTCATCATCGGTAGCGGCCTAGCGGGACTGTCTCTAGCATTAAAGCTAGCAGACAAAAAAAGGGTCGCCGTCATCACTAAAAAATCATTGCACGCTGGCGCGAGTGCGTGGGCACAGGGCGGTATTGCGGCAGTTTTGGCAGCCGACGATTCTTTCGACAAACATATTCAAGACACACAGGTTGCAGGGGCAGGATTATGTGACCCAAGCACCACTCGCTTCGTCGTTGAGCATGGTGCGGCAGCAATAGATTGGTTGATTCAACAGGGCGTTCCATTCACTCGTGATGAAAGCTCTGAAAAGGGCTATCACCTCACCCGCGAGGGCGGCCATAGTCACCGCCGTATCATTCACGCTGCCGATGCAACCGGGCATGTAGTACAAGAAACCTTGGCACGCAAAGTACTAGCGCATCCCAATATCACGCTACTCGAACAACACATAGCAATCGACCTAATTACCAGTCAAAAATTGGGGCAAGAAGGCAAGCATTGCTATGGTGCTTACTCACTTAACTGCTCGACGGGTGAAATTATCACTCTCTCCGCCAACGATACCGTATTAGCGACGGGCGGAGCGGGCAAGGTTTATCTCTATACAACCAATCCAGATACCGCAACCGGTGACGGCATCGCAATCGGCTGGCGCGCGGGGTGTCGTGTCGCGAACATGGAATTTATTCAGTTCCATCCAACCTGCCTTTATCACCCTCACGAAAAATCGTTTCTCATCAGTGAAGCAGTACGTGGCGAGGGTGGAATTTTGCGTCTACCCGATGGCACGCGTTTTATGCCTTGGCATGACGAGCGTGCCGAGCTCGCGCCTCGTGATGTAGTCGCACGTGCCATCGATTTTGAAATGAAAAAGCGCGGGCTTGATTGTGTTTATTTAGATATTTCGCATCAACCGCTGGAATTTTTGCAGGAACACTTCCCCAACATTTATGCGCGCTGTATGTCACTTGGCATAGACATTTCGAAACAAGCCATCCCTGTTGTGCCGGCTGTTCATTTCACCTGTGGCGGGCTGATCGTGGATCAACACGGCCGCACCGACATTGACAATTTGTACGCAATTGGTGAGACCTCTTACACCGGGTTGCACGGAGCTAATCGTTTGGCAAGCAACTCACTACTGGAGTGCCTAGTCTATGCAGAATCTGCTGCTCAAGATATTTTAAATAAAATACATAACGACACGCCCTCGCTACCCCAATGGGATGAAAGCCAAGTAACGGACGCTGACGAAGCTGTCGTTATTTCTCACAATTGGGATGAATTAAGACGCTTCATGTGGGACTACGTTGGTATTGTGCGCACGACAAAACGCCTCGAACGTGCGCAACATCGTATTCAATTACTACATGAAGAAATCAACGAGTACTACCGTAATTTCCACGTGACGGCAGATTTGCTAGAGCTTAGGAATTTGGTACTAAGTGCGGATTTAATTGTACAAAGTGCGCTGGCACGTCATGAGAGTCGCGGGCTACACTTCAGCAAAGACTATCCAGAGATGCTCGCAAAACCGACATCGACGATTCTCATTCCACCGAATTTTAAGCAGTAGCACTCATCTGCCATTTTAAAATAACACTCAACTGACGAAAATATTCTGCGTCCATACTATCGGCCATCACAACGACACTGTGTTTAGGCCGCCGCTCTTGAGTTGCAACATTTAACACCACGCAAAATGGCATCACCACACTGCTATTAAGCATCACGCCACTGAAGGCTTGTCCTTTCTTATTTACCAGCTCCACTACACCACTATCAAAGCTCAGCGTGACCCACGCACTTTCCAACATTAAAAGTGCGTAGCGCAAAATAAAGTAAATCATGCTTACCCATAAAATTGTCGATAACGCAATTAGCGCCAGCATTGGCAAAGGTATAAACACAACACACACCATCGCGATGGTGTGTGCAAATATCAAAATTATCGTTAAGGAATTTGATGCGTGAAGCGTAAATTGTTGTGACTTCATTACGCGAAAAGTGTGGCGGCGAGTTAGTTCAGTAGCGCTACTACAAGGATGATAACCACTAAAGCCACCATCACAAACAAAGTCTTACTCGCCCCATTGGCAGGGGGTTCAGATGAATTTATCGCTGCGGTATTTATTTTTACTTTAGACACAGATTGATTAATTTCCTCCACCGATGGGCGAACCATTTTAAAAGTTTTAGAGAGTTCATCCACGACGTCGCCACTGGCGGTCATCGCCGCCAATCGCATCGTAGCGCTAGCAGAGTCAAATGCAGGAGAAAGCCCTATTGTAGGCAAAGGCACTATATCTCCACTCACATCAGAACTCGCCACATGTTGCCGATCTGACATCACCTGATCAGACGTAACAATAGCATTAGTAACGGGGGCTAACTGATCACGGCAAACGCGAAGATCACCCGCCAACTCTTTAGCGCTCTGATAGCGATCATCAACATTTTTTGCCAGTGCCTTAGCAACGATAAAGTTGAGCATCTCAGGTACCGATGCATCAACCTTACTAGGAGGGGGGGGCACACCGTTAAGCGTTTGATACATGATGGCATTTACGTTTTCGCCCGTAAAAGGTGCATTACCTGTGAGCATTTCGTACAGCATCACACCCAGAGAAAAAATATCAGAGCGCGAGTCAATCGATTTGCCCATTACTTGTTCTGGCGACATATATTTTGGCGAGCCTAATACCATGCCTGTTTGCGTGCGCACTGAAGCTGATTCCATACGTGCAATTCCAAAATCAGTGATTTTGATATGCCCGTCACGGATCATCATAATATTAGAAGGCTTGACGTCACGATGCACAATGCCATGTTCGTGCGCATAATCTAAACCCTGCGCAATTTGAACAGCAATATCTAGCACCTCTCTAGTAGGTAGCTTCGCCCCTTGATTGAGAATGTCGCGGATCTCGCGCCCTTGCAAAAACTCCATTGCAATATAGGCAACTTCATCTGTTTTTCCCACATCATAAATCGTGACAATATTCGGGTGACTTAACCGACCTGCCGCTTTAGCCTCTTGATAAAAACGGCCCTCGTATTCTTCTTTTTCATCAAGCGCAAGACCAAGATTAATCGTCTTAATCGCCACAATCCGATCAATGAGCGGATCACGAGCCTTATAGACAATACCCATCGCTCCCTGACCAATTTCAGAGATAACTTCGTACCGTCCAAGTTGAGTGATCTTGGTCATGTTAAGGGGGTCTATTTGACTTGCTTCTCTTTAGCGCTGCGAAACACCGGTCCCCACATTGGATGACTAGCTTCAGCAGGAGTTAATTCAAAATTTGGATTGGTTTCGAAAATTTTATTGAAATGCTCGCGGCATTGCCTCTTTTCATCCTTAGGGGACAGGCAATGCATAAACGCCAAATATTTATTGGCCAAAACTTTTTCATTCTTAGTAGAGTTTTTTGAGTCAAGCAGGTTCTGTAAAATCATTTCAGACCCAGCATAATTGCCATCCTCAAAACTCTTAATTCCCACATTAACCATAAATTCCGTTGGGGTTCTGAACAACCTTACTTCAGGTGACTGTTCACAACGCTGTAAATTACTACAGCCGCTCAACATAAAAAAAACCATCGCAATTACAAAAATAGTTTTGCTACGCACCGACATTTTCTCTCCTATTCAAGATCGATCTAGCTATTAGCGAACTTGTGATTTATTATAATTTTCACCCCAGCTTTGATTTTTAGGGTTTCTTTATGCGAAGGAAGATTTGTATTCTTAACCTCAATCACGTGCTCGCCTGCCCCAACCTTTAATTTATTCAGAGGGGGGCTTACGCCTATCATCTTACCATCTAGGTATACCTCACCCCAGGGCCTAATGGAGAATGTAATAAGCCCCTGCGTTGAAGACAACGCATCTTCTGAACTAACGGGCTGATTTGATTTGCCGCCTTTGGCCTTAGCCATCACCTCTGCCGCCGTCATATCCTCTGGCTTACTTCCAACCTTAGGAGGTTTTACAACATTTTTTACGTCCTGCTGCTTTTCCTTTTTAGCATTTGATTTTTCGACATTAGCAACACCAGATACTGCACGTGGCAGCTCTATTCGCTGCTTATTAGTAACCGTAGCAGCCTCTACCTGAGCGTTGTTGACCGCAGCTACGCTTGTGGCCGATGGCTTAGAAAAGTGCTTAACCATTAATAATGTCGATAATAAAACCGGCAAAGCTAAAAGCAATCCATACGTAATTTTCTTTTGCAAAGAACCCTGTTTAAACACACTCAAAAGATGAATTTTTAAATCTTGATAACGGCTTGCTAATACGGCAACAAAAGGATTGCGATCTCCAGAGGATGAACCGTGCCGCTGAAATTTCCCGTTTTCATCAGGGGAACCAATTTCATAAACCTCATGTTCACGGACATGCTTATCTGTGCGAGAACCGAGGTAGAGAAACATACCCACGTAATCGTGTGACAACCGTGAGGCCGCATCAAAATAAGAGCGTGAAACCAAGATTTGTCCAGGCGCAGAAAAGCTCATTACACGCTGAGCTACATTAACGCCATCACCTACAATATTGGGGTGTCCATTAATATCTTTTACCAAGCGCACAGGGCCCAAATTTATCCCCATACGCACTAGCACTGGCGGATCTAGTCGTCCAACTTCACTCTCTAAGCTACGCCGCATACTCAAAGCGGCGAGGAGTGCATCCTCCACATCCCCCAAAAAGCTAATGGCAGCACCATCTCCCGTGTCCAAAATAATTCTTTCGTTCACAGGCACATCACGAATAGCTTCCGATAAAAAAGAGTTAAAACGCTCCTTGAGCGAAATTTGCCCAGCAACAGATTTCTTTGAATATTCAACAATATCCAAGAAAAATATACTGCATATTATCGTCTTACTTACCGGTTCATCCATTCGATCTAATCTCAAAAATACGACCGCTGCTCTCTATTCGAATCACTTCAGTTTTATAAAACCATTATCAGCGAGTGCCTTTACGATGCTCTCGCGCACGCGACATGTCAGCCTGACCTCGCCTGCCTTTAGCTTTTACACTCTTTGGTGTAATTGTAGCAATCTCGCGATTCTCTCGCATCTGGCCAGATAAGTCCTCATTTTCTGACTTATTCGTGCGCGGACGAACCGATTTTCTCGGCGCAGGAGACGCCTGTACAGGCTGAGGCATCGGCATTCCCACCCAGTCGAGAATCATTTCGACCTCACCCGTGCCAAGCTCGGCCATCTTGCCGCGCTTAATACTTGGCGGCAAATTAACAATACCAAAGCGCACCCGCATTAAACGGCTAACCGTCAAACCGAGAGCCTCAAAGGTACGGCGCACTACACGATTGCGCCCTTCTTTTAGCACAAGTCGATACCAATGGTTAAATCCCTCACCACCTTCGTCGCTCAATTTATCAAAGCGCACCAGACCATCTTCCAGCTCAAGGCCTTCTTTGACCATTTGGCGCATCTGCTCATCGGTCATCACACCTTGCACGCGCACCGCATATTCGCGTTCTACTTCAAAGCGTGGATGCATCAGCCGATTGGCCAACTCACCTGAGGTGGTAAAAATTAACAGTCCGCTGGTATTAAAATCCAGCCGACCTATGGCGATCCATTTTTGCCCACGTAGCTTGGGTAATTTTTCAAACACACTCTTACGGCTCTCAGGATCGTCACGGCTAACAATCTCCCCCTCCTGCTTGTGGTATAGCAAGACACGCGGCGCGGCCTGCTCCGCCTGACCTTTCACATGGATGACTCGCTTATCGGCACCGACGACATCGCCTTCGACCGCACGCATTCCCAATGTTGCCACCTCACCATTCAGCGTCACGCGACCTGCCACAATCCAAGCTTCCATCTCACGACGTGAACCAACACCTGCTTGTGCCAATATCTTTTGCAAACGCTCACCCTGCTGCTCTTCTTGGGCCAACTCTTGTTCTAGCTCGTCATTCATTCAGTTACCAAACGTCTTTCCAGCACAGCTTGTGCCAAGGTACCGCTATCTACGTGCTCTAATTCACCACCCACCGGCAGCCCTCTGGCGATGCGTGAAACCTTAATACCTTGCGCGCGCAACAGGGTAGCGAGGTAATGCGCAGTCGCTTCACCTTCCACCGTAAAGTTGGTCGCCAGAATGACTTCGCACTTCAATTCTTGCGCCCGCATGAGTAATCTCTCAAACGGTAACTCACGCGCACCGATGCCATCCAAAGGCGAAAGTCGCCCCATCAACACAAAATACATACCGCGAAAACATTGCGTCTGCTCCATCATTAACATATCGGAAGGCATCTCTACTACACAAAGTAAATGTTGCTCGCTCCGCTCAGAGCGACACAATACACACACCTCTTCTTCAGAAAAGTTGTTGCATTTACTACAGTGCTTCACACTTTCGACGGCATGATTTAACGATTGCGCCAATTGCAGTGCCGCAGGTCGATCACGTTGCAACAGATGATAGGCCATGCGTTGTGCCGACTTCGGCCCTACGCCGGGCAAGCAGCGCAACGCCGTAATCAGATCTTCCAAACTGGAAGGTGTATTCATCTAAAAGGGTAAGCTCATGCCCGGTGGCAAATTGGCCGTGAAGCCACCCATCCGTTGCTTCGAGGTTTCCGTGGCTTTTTTATTGGCATCTTGCAGTGCAGCCACGATCAAATCTTCCAACATTTCTTTGTCATCCATCACGCTAGCGTCAAGCAAAATGCGGCGCACATCATGCGCACAGGTCATGGTTACTTTAACCATACCTGAACCAGACTGCCCTTCTACTTCAATCGTCGCCAATTCTTCTTGCGCTTTTTTCATATTCGCTTGCATTTGCTGCGCTTGCTTCATTAAACCTGCGATTCCACCCTTCATCATTTACGACATCCTCCAAATTATAGTTAGATAGGCTTGATTGAATTCTCGATAATTTGCGCACCCAACACGGCCTGAGCCTCACGCACAAAGGCATCTTGCTTAATGGCTTCTTCTGCTTGCTGCTGACGTGTTTGCTTCTCTTGTTGCTCAACTGCTGCAGGCGTTGCCGCAGACACTGATGTACCAAGCTCGATAACAAGCTTAACTGGCTGAGCAAAATATTCACCCAACGCTGCCTGCAATTTTTCTTGTGCGCTTTTGTTACTCTGCAAATGTTTGTGCTGAGGTGCTAAATTTAAAATCATACGGCCCTCAGCAAAGCTACCGAGCACACTATGCTTGGCCAATTCACGCGCCATGCCTTGTAAATTAAGTTGCGACACCAAGGTTCCCCAATCCAGCGAGGCGCCCATTTCCTGACGAACGACAGGCGCAGCTGTCACTGGAGCAGAAGCCTTGACTTCTGTTGTTGAGGGTATTAAGGTTTTTGGTACAACGCTCGGTTGCGTTTTAATCGCAGACGCACTGACGGCTGCAACAGATGCCTGCGATGCAAACGCCAGCATACGCAACAAAGTCATAGTGAATCCGGCATATTCATCTGGAGCAAGATCAATTTCATTACGCCCGTGAATTGCGATTTGATAATTTAGCTGAATTTCTTCTGGCGTAAATTGCTGCGCCAATTCCATCAAGCGCGCACGCTCTGGCTCATCATCCGCAATCGCCTGGGGAATGGTTTGCGCTAAGGCAATGCGATGCAACAGTGTTGCTAAATCTTGTAACGCCGCGTCAAACGCAATGCTGCGAATCGCCATGTCATCTGCAATACGCAATAAAGCAGGGCCGTCGCCAGATAATAAATACCCTAATAAATCAAATAGATATCCTTGATCAATCGCCCCCAGCATGGTGCGCACTAGCGCTTCATCTACTTGGCCTGACGAATAAGCAATCGCTTGATCCATCAAACTCAGCGCATCACGCATGCTGCCTTGCGCTGCACGTGCCACCAAATTTAACGCGCCAATTTCAAAAGGAATTTTCTCTTCACCAAGCACATATTGAAGATGAGTGAGAATTAACGCGGGCGGCAATTGTTTGAGATTGAACTGCAGGCAACGCGACAATACCGTTACTGGGATTTTTTGCGGATCCGTCGTCGCCAGAATGAATTTCACATGGGCCGGCGGCTCTTCCAGAGTTTTTAACATCGCATTAAAAGCCGACTTCGACAACATGTGAACTTCGTCGATGAGATAAACCTTATAGCGACCGCTGGTCGGCGCATACAGCGCACTCTCCAACAATTCACGCATGTTATCGACCTGCGTATTGGACGCCGCGTCCAATTCCAACATATCGATAAAACGTCCGCTGTCAATCTCGGTGCATGCTCTACACACGCCGCAGGGCGTGGCAGTCACGCCAGATTCACAATTCAGGGATTTGGCAAAGATGCGCGCGATGGTAGTTTTACCCACGCCGCGTGTGCCAGTGAAAAGATAAGCATGATGCAGACGATTTTGCGTCAGTGCATTGGTCAGCGCTTGCACGACGTGCGCTTGCCCCGCCAGTTGAGCGAAGTTTTTAGGACGCCATTTGCGCGCTAAGACTGAAGTTGCCGACATATCGCCCACCTATTACACATCGAGTGAAACACCCTCGAAATAAGGAGGCGAGCCTTACCCCCGGCACTTGCAACGATTGGCTGTGGCTGCTTCCTTCCGGACCTGACCAGATTCACCATATTGCAATGCGGGGAGACCCGCCAAACTTTTGAAATGGCTCATTAACCTACTGATGAAGCAACTAGCGACCTGACTAAGCTGCAAAAAGCGCAGCAAGTCATTGGTTATACGCAACGCCATACTGCGTTGCTCAAGATCTCAAACCCTCGTGTACATCACAGTACACTGCGGCTTTTCGTTCTTTCACGCCTTGTTCTGACGTTGCTCGCTACGGTTACTGAACCACTTCGAATCTTTATAAAGTAGTACTACAAAAATCAAATTGCCTTTATTGCAATCCGCTTCTTCCACTCTGCAGGGCCAGTCTCATGCGCCGAATTCCCCAGCGTATCCACCGCCACCGTCACCGGCATATTCTCTACTTCAAATTCGTAGATCGCTTCCATACCCAGATCAGCAAAGGCCACTACTTTCGCGCTGCGTATCGCCTTTGATACCAAGTAGGCTGCTCCGCCTACTGCCATCAAATACACGGCTGCGTGTTTCTTGATTGCATCGAGACCCGTTTTGCCGCGCTCTGACTTGCCGATCATGCCAATCAAACCCGTCTGCGCCAACATCGTCTCGGTGTATTTATCCATCCGTGTTGCGGTTGTCGGTCCTGCGGGCCCAACCACTTCATCCCGCACGGGGTCAACTGGGCCGACATAGTAAATGAATCGACCGTTAAAATCCACGCCAGCCGGTAACTTCTCGCCTTTTGCCAACAGATCGACAATACGTTTATGCGCCGCATCACGGCCTGTCAACAGCTTGCCCGACAACAGCAAAGTCTCGCCGGGGCGCCATTGCGCAATATCCGCACGCGTCACCGTGTCCAAATTCACGCGACGCGCATCGGGCGAAGCATGCCAACGCACGTCAGGGTAGTCCTCAATTTTTGGCGGAGTAAACTGCGCTACGCCACTACCATCTAACTCAAAATGCACGTGCCGTGTTGCCGCGCAGTTAGGAATAATGGCAATCGGCTTTGACGCCGCATGAGTGGGATAATCTAAAATCTTCACAT
>JAUYFR010000343.1 GCA_030690855.1 Gallionellaceae bacterium | reverse complement strand
CCGACGGTACGACCACCTTCGCGAATCGCGAAACGCAGGCCTTCTTCCATCGCGATTGGAGCAATCAGACTAACAGTTACCGATACGTTGTCGCCTGGCATCACCATTTCGGTGCCCGCTGGCAATTCAACAGCACCAGTCACATCCGTTGTACGGAAGTAGAACTGTGGACGATAGCCTTGGAAGAACGGCGTATGACGACCACCTTCGTCTTTGCCCAATACATAGATCTCAGCAGTGAACTTGGTATGTGGGGTGATGGAGCCTGGCTTTGCCAATACTTGTCCGCGCTCAACTTCTTCACGCTTGGTACCACGTAGCAATACGCCGACGTTGTCGCCTGCCTGACCTTGGTCGAGCAGTTTACGGAACATTTCCACACCAGTGCAGGTTGTCTTGAGAGTTGGCTTGAGACCAACGATTTCAATTTCTTCGCCCACTTTGACGATGCCTCGCTCGATACGACCCGTTACTACGGTACCGCGACCAGAGATGGAGAATACGTCTTCTACTGGCATCAAGAATGTGCCGTCTAGGGCGCGTTCTGGTTGTGGGATGTAGGTATCCAGGGCTTCTGCCAAACGGAAGATGGCTGGTTCGCCGTATTCACTTTGGTCACCTTCGACCGCAAGCTTGGCGCTGCCTTGGATGATCGGTGTGTCGTCGCCTGGGAAGTCGTATTTGCTGAGCAGTTCGCGAATTTCCATTTCAACGAGTTCGAGCAGCTCTGCGTCGTCAACCATGTCGCATTTGTTCATGAATACGATGATGTACGGTACGCCAACTTGACGCGCTAGCAGGATGTGCTCACGTGTCTGTGGCATTGGGCCGTCAGCCGCAGATACCACTAGAATAGCGCCGTCCATCTGCGCTGCACCGGTGATCATGTTTTTAACGTAGTCGGCGTGGCCTGGGCAGTCAACGTGTGCGTAGTGGCGGTTAGCTGTTTCGTATTCTACGTGGGCAGTATTAATGGTAATACCACGCGCCTTTTCTTCTGGTGCTGCGTCGATCTGGTCATATGCCTTAGCTTCGCCACCAAATTTCTTCGACAACACCATGGTGATCGCCGCTGTCAGGGTCGTCTTGCCGTGGTCAACGTGGCCAATCGTGCCTACGTTTACGTGCGGTTTGCTTCGTTCAAATTTGCTCTTTGCCATGACTTTTCCTTATCAATGTCAAACGTTAATCACAAAAACTGGTGCCCATGGCGAGAATCGGACTCGCGACCTCTCCCTTACCAAGGGAGTGCTCTACCACTGAGCCACATGGGCAAGCAACCAAACTGGAGCGGGTGAAGGGGATCGAACCCTCGTCGTAAGTTTGGAAAACTTCTGCTCTACCATTGAGCTACACCCGCATGGCATTTCCAACAAACAATCGCGCCCAACTTGCGACTGCACAACCCAGTCAACTACCTATAAACTAAAACTACAAAACCTGGTGGAGGGGGAAGGATTCGAACCTTCGTACTCATAGAGGTCAGATTTACAGTCTGATGCCTTTAACCGCTCGGCCACCCCTCCAAAAACGAGTTCGCGACTATACCTATGTGCCAACCCTCTGTCAAAGGATGTCTGCACAAATTTCTACAATGAGATTAATGCGTGAATTATGACTGCCGATACAGCGCTGACTGCGCGTGCGCCTGCAAACCTTCGCCCAAAGCCAATGTAGATGCAATAGCGCCAAGGGTTTGCGCGCCCTCAGCGGATACTTGAATTAAGCTACTCCGCTTCTGAAAATCATAAACCCCCAGCGGCGAAGAAAAACGTGCCGTACCAGATGTTGGTAGAACGTGATTAGGTCCTGCGCAGTAGTCACCCAAAGATTCAGAAGTGTAAGGCCCCATGAAAATGGCCCCAGCGTGCCTCAGTTTTGGCAACCACGCTTGCGGCTCCTTTATGGAAAGCTCTAAATGCTCGGGGGCGATACGATTACTAATTTCGCAAGCATCATCTAAATCAGTGACATGAATTAGGGCTCCGCGATTTTCTAACGCCGTCTTAATAATTTCTTTGCGCGGCATTTGTTCGAGCAACTTATCAATGCTTCTTGCAACACGCTCAATAAAATCAGCATCGGGCGACAGCAAAATAGCTTGCGCTAATTCATCATGCTCAGCTTGTGAAAACAAGTCCATCGCAATCCAATCTGGATTGGTATAGCCATCACAGATCACCAAAATCTCTGATGGCCCCGCAATCATGTCGATGCCACATACACCAAACACACGGCGTTTTGCCGATGCAACATAAGCATTGCCCGGCCCAACAACCTTATCCACCTTGGGAATAGTCTTCGTGCCATAAGCCAGCGCCGCAACTGCTTGCGCACCGCCGATGGTGAACACTCGATCCACGCCTGATAAATAAGCTGCCGCGAGCACCAATTGATTTTTAATTCCATCTGGCGTGGGCACCACCATGATTAACTCTTGCACGCCCGCCACTTTAGCGGGTAGCGCATTCATCAACACAGAAGAAGGATAAGCCGCCTTTCCACCTGGAACATAAAGCCCCACTCGATCAAGCGGAGTGATTTGTTGCCCCAGCACCGTCCCATCCGCCTCGGTATAAGTCCACGAACCTTGCACTTGCTTTTGGTGATAAGCCGTTACACGTTGCGCCGCCTTTTCCAAAGCATCGCGCTGCTCTGCGGGCAAGCCCTCAAATGCAGCGCGCAACTCAGCTTGCGGCAACTCAAGCTCTGTCGCAGAGCTTTTATTTAAACGATCAAAACGCTGTGTATATTCGAGAAGCGCCGCATCACCCCGTTTTTTTACATCGGACAGAATCGCAGCAACAGTTGCCTCAAGTTTATCGTCCGCCTCGGCTTCAAAAGCTAAGAGCGCGGTTAATTGCGCATCGAAATCAGACTGCTTAGTGGAAAGGCGTTTAATTTTCATGATTTCACCGCTTGCGCGAACGCGTCCAAAAGCGGCTGAATATTCGCGCGCTTCAACTTCAGCGAGGCTTGATTCACCACCAAGCGCGAAGAAATCTGCGAAATCTCTTCAACGGCTTTTAATTGATTCGCCTTCAGCGTACCACCACTGCTCACCAGATCGACAATCACATCAGACAAGCCCACCAGCGGCGCCAGCTCCATCGAGCCGTAAAGTTTAATGAGGTCAACGTGCACACCCTTCGCGGCAAAATGCTCGCGCGCGGTTTGCACAT
>JAUYFR010000262.1 GCA_030690855.1 Gallionellaceae bacterium | reverse complement strand
AAGTAGGCATTGAAGATCGCGGTAATGACGACCGTGGTATAGCCAGAGTTGGCGAAGTCGTACATTGCCCATGCCCATACTTCGCGAAAGGTGACGGTATTAGCAAGAGTGGGGCGCATGGCGTTGATCACGATTACAGGCAGGTGGGCATTGTTATCCATTACCACGGTGAATGTAAATCGATGAAATGGGTGACGAATCTAAATCATGGTGATGAATTTGATTTGACGTGTGTGTCGACTTACGGGTTGAGCAATATCAAGCGGTTCAGAAATGGCGTCGGTATCCGAAGACTAAGAAATCCTCACCATTTGCGCCGTAATTATTTAACAATCCGTAAATGCTACAACGATGGTGTAGTCGCATAAAAACCTCCTTCGATCTCTCATTGGGAAGTGAGAAATCCAATTCGAGCATCAGAAAATTCAGCAGACGACTGCCGTCACCACTTGGACCTCTCTCCAGTGGACTGATGGCTGTCGTGTAAGAAACACCCAAAGGACCCGCACGAAAATCGGTGTGCAATAGATCGTTCCAGGGAAACCAACCCCAGCGTAGAACAGGGGCGAAGGCTACTTCAGTTATTGACGCAATGCCGAACTGCTGGCCGATCATTCCATCGATTTCCAACGACAACGGGATCGCGTCGGCGCGCCAGATAGTCTTGCTGGCGGTGATGGCAACCATATAGTGATTCAGGTAGGACGCCTTGCCTTGGGTGAATCCGGCAGGCTCAGTGTCGTAGTATTGGCCGGCATACCCACCAACGCCCCAGCCCGATCCTTCGCTAAAGGCACTCACTGGAAACAACAGAAATGCAGTCACTACCAAGCGCAGTGACTTGGTAGCGAAAGAATGACTCCATAAAATTTTAGGTATCTGCATTGCAAGCTATCTGATGAAGGTTATTTTGAAAAAAGTCCCACGTACCACGCCCATACCATCAAGCCCCAGAACAGCACAAAAATCCAAGTGAAATGCCACCACGATTTTTTCTCTGCATACGGATCAACTAAAGAGCGTTGCGCACCTCTGGGCAATGTAGCCAATGCCGTGAGCGAAGTGCCAAACGGAATATTAATCAACACGCGGGCATTAATCGCCCAACCGCATGCGTCGAGAATCGGCCCTAAGTTGCGATGTTTTAGTTTGAACCATGCCAATAGCATGGAGGGGCCAGAGACTGCCAACATCAAACCAACAAAGGCAAACGGAATTTGCCAAAATTTCAGGCTAATAATGCCCCCCACAATGGATGCCACCATGCCGCCGATCGCGCCAATCGCCAGCCCAATCGCCGCAAAAATACCGGCAAATTTAGCCACGTCAAATGCGGGCTTAGGCGGCGCACTCGGCGGCGCCACCACCGCACTGGTAACCACAGTCACCGTCTGCACTCTTTCATCATGTCCAGCGCTGACTTTGGTTGCGGCAAACTTTTGCATCTGCTCGCTAATCGTAGCCGATACTTTTTTATAGGGCAACCAAAATGCCTGACGAATACTAATCGGATGATCGACGATACGCACAATCGTCGCATTCCAATCTTGTCCTTTGCGGTCATAAAAAATGCCATGACGACCAGCGCGCAAGAAATCAGAATCACCCGCCGTGAAGGCAGCAACAATGTTCATTTTTTCTGCCCCACCGTTACGCAACAACTCACAGTAAGCCAAGCAGACGCCACTCGGCGTAGCAAAAGCCGCATGCGCATTCACCTCATCAACTCGAATACACAGCTCACAGCTACGACCATCCAGATACAGCGTACCCACCTGAAAAATCGCTTTCTTTTTGCCTGAATAAAAATCACGGAACGATACAAAATTATTCGCCAACTGCAACAGATCACGCTGGTAACGAATCAAGCGCTCGACGGAACGAATCTCTTTTATTTCCGCCGCCGCAATTTTGTCCTGTTCAAAATAACGCGCTAACCCAGCCTGACTATCGCTCGCCAATATTTCACGCAAACGAGCAACCCCTAAAACATCAATCTTGCTTGCTGGCTTACTGCTTTGCCACGCCTCAAAAGCCAAAAATTTTTCACACAACGCAAGCCACTCTGTTGCAGTGATATTTTGCTTATCACCCAATATCGGCAACACGACACACGTGCGCAAATTTTCTACTTTTTGTTGCCACGCTGGATTAATCCCTTGCAACAGTGATAAAGACTTATTAGCCTCAATCGCCGCTAACGGAAAAGCGGCAACCTCAACGTTATCGGCAGACAAATTGCCGACCGCCAATTTTTGATAGTCTTCAGTCGAGTGATTTAACAAGCCAGCAGTACGTCCGTCATAAGCCGCGATCTGGCAGCGCGTGAAGTAATCGCCAATCTTTACTTTGACTGCCTGCAACGCTGCGGCAGCATCCTCACTCTCTTCACCCAGCGGCAACACGGTGGCATCGGCTTTGCTATACCACGCCACATACTCAGCAGCCTCGGCAAAGAATTGTGCCACCTGAGCTTCATTCACCCCCTGATCGCCGCTGACATCGGCAACGCTACCCATTGTTTTTTCAATTTCCGTAACCACAGCCTGCAAGTTTGCTCCATCAGCCTGCTTAGCGCACAACACGCCGTCACCATTCAATTGCAAACCAGCAAAAAACTTTTCGATACCCTGCAACTCAGCGAGTGAAATTTCGTCCGCATCCGGCTTGCCCACCGTTTTTAAAATATGCCGTGCCGCCGAAAGAATTTGCGCGCCCTGCTCATTGCTGTCATTGATATTTGAGAGTTGCAAACGATCTGATTCGCTCGCGAGTGAATCAGGATTTTTTAGCAGCGGCGCTATCCAATTTACAGCAGCTAAAATTTCATTGGCCCGCACATAGCCATCGTTATCGCTATCAATCATGTCGAGCGTACTGCTATCAAATTCGATACCGCGCGTTGGGCAACTCAACGCCACCCAGAGCTTTTGATCCAACTCATTCAGCGCTAATAAATCAGCGCCACTATCTAGCCGCACCTGATCAAATCCGCCCGCACGAAAAAAATTCCAAGTATGTAATGACGTATTCATGTTCGTAGCCCGCCTAATTTAACGACAATTTTGTAAAATCAATTTTACATAGCAAAAAGGCGGGAGAGCTCCCGCCTTTTTGCTGAACTTCAAATGCTCAGAATTACTTCACAAGCACTTTCTTCTCTTCTCTAACTACCGCGCCAATTTCTACGCGACGGTTCTTAGCACGGCCTTCAGCTGTTTTGTTATCAGCTACTGGATTTGCAGCGCCTTCACCTTTTGCAGACAAACGATCAGCAGCTACGCCATTCTTGATCAGATAAGCCTTAACTGCTTCAGCACGCGCAGCAGACAGCTTAACGTTTTTAGCCGCATCGCCACGATCATCGGTATAGCCCGTAATCGCTAAATCAGCCTCTTTATTGACGGCAGCGAACTCAACTGCTTTTGCCAACTCAGCGCTGGCTGATTTATTCAAAACCGCTGAGCCGCTAGCAAAGCTTGCTCCTTCAAGGGTGATTTTCTTTTCATCAACGATGGTTTTGTATAAAGGGTCTTTCGCCTTTTCCGCGACTATTTTTTCTGTAGCCGCTTTCACTACAGGCGCTTTTTCAGCTTCTACTTTAGTCACAGGCGCTTTCTCACTTGCCGCCTTTTCGGCAGCGGCCTTATCAGCGGCTGCTTTATCGGCAGCAGCTTTTTCTGCTGCAGCGCGCTCTGCGGCCGCCTTGTCTGCTGCCGCGCGAACGGCTGCTGAACGAGAAGCCCCGCCATACTGATAGTTGAAACCAATACCGATGTTGTTATTGCGCAAACTGTCTTTCTTATCGGTTGTCCACTCAGCATTTAAAGACCAACGATCTGTCAGGCTGTACTCAACACCCACGCCACCATGCAAACGCTCACCGGGGTGTGATGCAGCAACGCCCAGCTTGGCGTAAGGCAACCAACGTTCCATCGGCAAACCAAGACGCGCATCTACACCAACATCATCGTGGGTGTACGACGAAGTGTGTCCATCGTAAAACGCCTCAGCCCCAACTAAGATGTCGCTGAAATTCCAGTTGTAGCCCCCCTTTAAACCAAGGTAGGCACTGCTTTTGTCAGACAAACCAGACTCGCTAGAAGTGTTGTTACCCACCAATATGCCTGCGTAAGTGCCCTCAAAATCAGCTGATTGAGCGTTCGCAGAAAGCGCCACGCCCAATAAAATTGTGGAAAGACCTAAATTCTTCATACCAAACCCCTAATCATCTTAATCAAAAAAATGCCGACTTCTTTGCTTGCTGAACTCGAAACGGCGCGCATTGTACCAAACTATCAGCCCTCTCAAAAACGAATCATTCGCCTTCTTGTGCCCTGATTGCAGCAAGCGGGACCGCCTGATCCAGCTCCACCTGCTCAATGCTAATAAAGCGCTTAGAAATTTTTTGGCTGGTGGTGTGCACGTCTTGAGCATCCTCATGCGCTTGACGAATGTGATCGGCCAGTTTTTTCATGCGCTCATCAAAACGCCCGAATTCTTTACCCAGCTTGCCTAGCTCGTCTTTGATGATGTGCACCTGCTTGCGCGTTTCCACATCTTTCATCACCGCGCGCGCGGTATTCAACACTGCCATCAATGTCGTTGGCGAGACAATCCACACACGGCGCTGCATGGCGTAATCCACCACATCAGAGTGATGTGCGTGAATTTCGGCGAACACTGCCTCGGCGGGAATGAACATCACCGCGCCGTCCGATGTCACCTCAGGAATGATGTATTTGCTGCTGATGTCATCCACATGTTTTTTGATGTCGGCTTTAAATTGTTTTTCCGCCAGCAGCTTTTCCGCAGGGCTAGGCGCATCAAACATGCGGTGATAGTTCTCCAGCGGAAACTTGGAGTCCACCGCCACCATGCCGGTTGGCTCGGGTAGTTTCAACACACAGTCAGCGCGGGTACCATTCGGCAAGGTGTATTGCATTTCATAAGCCTGCGGCGAAAGAATGTTGCGCACCAAGCCTTCCAACTGCACCTCGCCGAATGCGCCACGCGAACGCTTATCGCCGAGCAGTTCCTGCAAGCTCACCACATTGGTGGTTAAGCCGTCGATCTTCTTTTGCGCCTCGTCGATGGTCGCCAAGCGCGCCATCACACTGACGAAAGTCTCGTTGGTCTTTTTGAAGCCTTCATCCAGCCGTTCATTTACTTTACCGCCGATTTGCTCTAAACGCCCATCCACCGTTTTGGATAATGCCTCGATACTGGTCGCCAAATGTTGCGTGGCATTGCGGAAAGAGTTTTGAATGAGCTCCTGATCAGCGCGTCCCTGTTCGGCTAGTTTTTCTAAAGTCTTCGCCAGCATCTCGCTACGCAATTCATCTTGCTTGGCTTGCAGCGCATTCACCGCATCACGCGTGGCGCGCAACTCTTCGCTCACTGCACTACGCAAACGTTCCGCTTCGGCAGCATTCGCCGAAATTATCCTATCTAATTGATTATTTTGAGTATTATGAAAATCGGCCAGCATCGCACGGTGCTGCTGCTCCAACAGCTTGGTGGAATGCTCAGGCAATTTGCGCAGCATAAAAAATAGCACTGCCAGCAAAGCCAGCGTCAGCGCAACGGCAATCAAAATAATTTCAATCATAGAGGGAAATACGCTTTAAGAATCGAGCCGCATTTTAACTGAGCAAACGAATCTGCTTAGCTAAACAAACGCCGTAATTTTTCCAAATTGGGCTGAATCACTACGCCCCTCTCAGTAATCAGCCCTGTCACCAATTCCGCAGGCGTCACATCAAATGCAGGGTTGCGAATTCGCACACCTTCCGCCGCCCAATGATAATCACGGAATCCTTTCACCTCATCCACTGAGCGCTCCTCAATAGGAATCTCTTTACCCGAAGCGATGCTCATGTCGATGGTAGATAGTGGGCATGCCACATAAAACGGAATATTGTGCCTCCGCGCCAGCACCGCCACCATATAAGTACCAATCTTGTTTGCCACATCGCCATTCGCTGCCACGCGATCTGTACCCACCACCACTGCGTCCACTTCGCCTTGCGCCATCATGTAACCTGCCATGTTGTCAGTGATGAGCGTCACGGGAATATTTTCCTGCACCATTTCCCACGCAGTGAGCCGCGCGCCCTGCAGGAAAGGGCGTGTTTCATCGGCGATCACAGAGATTTTTTTGCCCGCTTCCACCGCCGAACGGAACACGCCAAGCGCCGTACCCCAACCTGCTGTTGCCAATGCGCCCGCATTGCAATGCGTCAACACGCGCGCGCCATCTTCGAGTAACTCAGCGCCGAACGCCCCCATCGCGCGATTGATGCGAATATCTTCTGCGTGAATTTCATGAGCCTCAGCAAGCAAGCGTTGGGCGATTTGTTGCGGCGATTGTGTAGCGATGCTTTCCCAAACTTTGCGCATACGCTGCAACGCCCAGAACAGATTCACCGCCGTCGGACGGCTGGCTGCTAACACGGTGAAGCCATTCTCCAGCCCTGCGTTAAACCCATCCCTACCCCAGCCCTCCCCTTGACGAGGAGGGAGCAATGCGGCCCCCGCGACAGGTCCTCCCCCTTTCAAGGGGGGAGCTAGAGGGGGGATGGGTTTAGGGATAGCACTCAAGCGCAACGCTTCTAGCGCCACACCATAAGCCGCTGCCACGCCAATCGCCGGTGCGCCCCGCACTACCATACTGCGAATACCTTCGGCTACCGCAGCAGCAGAGTCGTAGCTCAAATACTCAAACGATGCAGGCAAAATTCGCTGGTCGATCATCTCCAGCTTGTTGTGCGTCCAACGCAGAGTTTCGATTTTCATTGAGTCACCTTGATTTTTTCTTTATAAAATTCATTCTCAACTTTGTGCAGAAACTGAGTAAACTCATCGTAAGTCATGGAGATACTCTTCTTGTCATTTTTAAAGTGATAGCCATTTTCATCAATTGAAAAGCTGTTGTGTGCAATAGAATCTCGTATGACCTTAACCTGCTCACTTATACCAACTAGATTTTTTTATCCTTTTTAAACTCCTCTTTCATAAGGATGATTGGTAGAAGCCTGTAGATTCCAAAATTCTGATTCAACAAGACATGTTGAGTTGAAAATCGTTTTTCAAAATCCTCACGTATTGTTTTCAGAGTTGTTTCATCTGAATATGTATCGAACACATGCAACAGATATTCGACGTATTTGAGGTGAGCATTAATCGCTAAAATTGTTTGCATGATTTTAACTTTGGTTCGAATGAGTACAGTCTAGTAGGGTGGGTACACCCTTGTACCCACGCAAATACCAAGTTATGCGTACAAATGAATCAAGACAACTCCTTAATCAACTCCGGGTGCTTGTCCAATATCTTGAACAAATTAACGACTGCGCGCATCGGCACAGCTTCGCCACGTTCGTAGCGGCTAAATGCGTTGTGTCCGCCACCAGTCAATTCTGCCGCTTGTTTTTGTGTCAGCTTCAAACGCTTTCTAGCATGAGCAAGTAGCGCGGCATCACGCGCTTTGGCTTTTTCGCCCATGGCTTCGATGGCATTCCATACGCGATCCGAACTGTCATTGTCAGTGTATTCAATGTCGCCGCACACAGGGCAATGCCAACCGGTGACTTTAGGCACAACACACGATTCACCTCGCGCTTCGACGGTGACGTCTTTGGTTTGCAACTTCAACTTGGTGCCGTCGTCGCACTGCAAACAAAACTTGCTCATGTTATTTCTCCTTAAACTGAATGACGACCGCGCCATCTCGCATGGTCAGTTTGATGTAGGCGATTTTGCCGTTCGGGCAAGGCGAGTGATACACGTCTTGCCAAACTTTGTTGTCGCTGTGGGTTGTCATGCTTTTGTACACCATGGTGTTGGTTAAAGCTAAAACCACACCCAGCGCTTCGGTGCGAGAGAGTCCCATACCTTGCGCGCCCTGCTGTGCGGCAAACGTAAAAGACTGACTACCATCATGCGCGACAATCGTTTGAATCTCTTGCAGTGAGTAATGTGCCTTGAACTTTTCCATGAGCGAATAATACCCTTATAGGGTTTTTAAGGAAATTAAAATTTACATCTAAGTTTTGCCTGCTTCGCAGGTCTTTATTGTGACTGGATACCGGCCTGCACCCATAAGCGCTAACTTAATATTTGCATTTCCGAGGCAATCGTTTAACAACAGGGAACGTACCACGTTTCTTTTATTGCCCTATGCCCCGCCTCAGTGTAAATTGCCGCACCATCATCGACCAAGGATTCGTAAGAATGACTTCCGCTACTGTTTCCAGTAAATTCCAAATCTCCATCCCCAAAGAGGTGCGTGAGGCCATGCACATTAAGCCGGGACAACAATTTGAATTCATTCCGATGGGTTCTGTTATTCAGCTCACGCCCAAGACTTCCATCAAAGATTTGCGCGGTATCGCACTCGGCGCGAATCCTGAAAAATATCGTGACCGCAAGGATCGCGCCTGATGTATCTGGTGGACACCTGCGGCTGGATCGAATGGATGACCGATACGCCGCTGTCGAAGAATTATTCGCGCTACCTGAATGCCACGGACACGCTACTCGTCCCTACGCTCGTACAGCACGAACTCTACAAATGGCTGTGCCGCGAGCTTGACCAAACGGTCGCTCTCTCAGCCATTGCAGCAACCAAAACCGCGATTGTCGTGCCACTCGACACCTCCATCGCGCTACTCGTAGCGGACATCGCCAAAGAATTCAAACTAGCAACAGCAGATGCGATCATCTACGCCACTGCGCGCCAGCACCGCGCCACACTCGTCACCAGCGATGCGCACTTTGCCGAGTTACCACAAGTGAAGTATTTTCAGAAATGAGCCGCGCCGCAAGCCACTTTGATCTCGCATCGCAATGGTCTCACTCACCCAATACACATTCAATCAACACTAGCCCCATAACTGCTAGACTCCAGCACTTATGGACATCGCAAAGATTTCCAAACAGCTTGAGGACACCGGCTACATCGTTCTGGCTAAGCCGCTGGTCGATGATCTATTAGCAAAACTATTCACGCGTTGCCACGATGATGATTCCTCGCGCTTCCATGCCGCGCAGGTAGGCAGAGGTGCGACGAAAAAACAGATCGGTGCGATACGCGGCGATGTGATTGATTGGCTGGATGCGGGCAACAGTAGCGATCAGGCATATCTGGCCTGCATGGAGGAGTTGCGCCTGGGATTAAACGCAGCGCTGTTTCTGGGTTTGTTCGATTACGAATGCCATTACGCGATCTACGGCGAAGGTGATGGCTATGCAAAACATTCGGATGTACTACAAGGCAAAAAGAACCGCATTCTGACCACGGTGCTGTATCTGAATGAAGACTGGCACGCGTGCGATGGCGGTGAGCTGGTGGTATTTGAGGCGACGGGTGAGTCGGTGATCGCAACGGTGAACCCGACCTTCGGCACCATGATTATTTTCTTGAGCGAGTCTTTTCCGCACGAGGTGCTGCGCTCGCATGCCACGCGCCGCAGCATAGCGGGTTGGTTTCGCGTGAGCGGTAGTTAAAAAGCCGCACAATTGTCTTGTACTAAATGGTTCGGTTAGATTTAACAAGTAATAGGGCATCTCTAAAAATTCAGATTCCGTCATTCCGGCGGAGGCCGGAATCTAGTCCAGAAAAAGTAGTTCCTTGCGTAGCAAGGGCAAAACCTCTTTATAATAAAACCGCTGGATTCCGGCCACCGCCGAAATGACAAATTATTAGAGGCGCCCAATAGGGATTCCATCGGTTGCCCGCCCCGCTGCTCCGGTGTAAATTGCCGCCTCTCCAACGTTCATGATTGCCTGAAATGAGTTCATCCACCCTGCCCGACTCGGCAATCAACACTGCCGAAAAACATCTGCGCGATATTTTGACAATTGCTTTCGAGCATGACTCTACCCATGCCGCGCTGGTGGTGTGGGATGGTCAATGTGCGCTTTCACTTGCGCTGGCAACAGCCTATCGGCGTTGTCTGCCTAATGCGATGTTCATCGATTTTGATTCGGTTGCGCCGGAAACGATTCGCGCCGCATTCGAACAACTCGCCCCCTCTGATCTAGTGGTGCTGATTCAAACCACCAGCTTCAGGTTGGACGCGTTCCGCTTGCGCGTCGAGCTTTTTAAGCGCTCGCTCAAGGTGATCGAACATCCACATTTGGGACGCATGCCCAATGAGCAAGCGTTACTCTATATCGACGCGCTGGCTTATAACCCAGCGTATGTGCGCGGCGTGGGCAACGCGCTGAAGGCGCACATCGATAGCGCAGCAACGGGGGTGCTCGACAGCGGCGGCGAACAATTAATATTTTCAGATGGCTTTGAATCCGCAAAATTAAACATCGGCGATTACCGAGAAATGAAAAATGTCGGCGGTCAATTTCCCATCGGGGAGGTATTTACCGAGTCACTTGATCTGGAGGCGGTAAATGGCCGCGTGCGCATTTTTGTTTTTGGCGATACGAGCTTTGCTGTCAACAAGCCGGCACACCCCATCACACTGGTCATTAGCAAAGGACGCGTTATCGAAGCCATCAATTCCACGCCAGAATTCGACAAAGTGTTGGCAGAAATTCGCGCAGATGAAGGTGAGATTTGGGTGCGCGAGTTAGGTTTCGGGCTTAACCGCACTTTTACACGCGACATTCTAGTCAACGACATCGGCACCTATGAGCGCATGTGCGGCATTCATTTATCGCTCGGCGCAAAACACGGCAGCTACACCAAACCACAAATCAGGCGCGCAGAGGCCAAATATCACGTTGATGTTTTTGCCATTACTGAATCTGTCACATTGGGTAACACGGTGGTGTATCGCGACCAAGCATGGCAGGTGTAATCAAAGAAATAGCGCAAAGCCAGAGGTAATTTCGATACGTGGCGACATTTAACGCGCCGCTCGAAGACTGTTGTAACCAATTGATTTTATTTACAAATACTGAATGCCGACTGAGTATTCAGCTAACTCATCTCTGCAAATTCCCGTTAACTGGGTAAATTACAGGGAATTTGTGAACGGTCTGCGAAGTATTAGGGAATTTAAATCGAGGGTGGGTTTTGTACTTTAAATTTGCTGTACAGCTATTGCGCCAGCGCCTGCCAGACGACCACGCGACACTCGTCGCGTTCATACTGCCCATGCCGTTAAAACTTTTGTGACGCCGACCTCTTTAGTTCGTGGCAGATTTACGGTTTGCTGCGTTTGGGGTGCAGGTGCTGTTTGCCCTGCACCAGATCCTTGGTCGGAATCCAGTTGGTCTTCGTCTTGGGCTTGTCGGTCTGGATGTTCTTGCCCTTGTGGCTGTGTTGAGCCGCCTTGTAGCTCTGAATCGCCGCCAGTAGCTGCTCCTGGGTGACCCGAATGCTTGGGTGTTTGACCTTGGTATCAAAGTCGGTGAGCTGTTGCTTGAGGTGGGCCAGCCGGGTGGCACTGTCGTCCTTGGCGCGCAGCCCCGCCATCATCGCCTGCGCCTCGGCAGAGAGGGTATAGCCACCCTCTGCCTCGACGATCAGACCACAAACGCTCATGCGCGCAAACGCCTCCACCAGATTGGACTTAGCCGGAATCCGGCCGTGCTGGGCCATGGCCAGCGCGGTGATGATCTCGTCCAGCGCGGCCGGACGACGCTTAGCCGTAACGGAGAGAGACAACAGCAGGACGGCATCATCGTCGTAAACGGGGTACATGGTGAACCTTTGCAGAGTTAGTGTGCGTCCGAGACGGACTTGAGGACAAGAGTGTAATGGATGCGAGCCGGTTAAGGCGGGAAACCAAGGTACGGGATTGTACCGGAGTCAATTTCTTTTTACAGCCATGCCTATCCTCAAAACCAATTCGACTCCGGCACCGCTGGCTTTGAGAAACCGTGGTCTGTCCCCTATTACGCGCTTCCAGCACCACAATGCCCTGCTGCGGATGCAAGGCCACGAAATCAGGATGCCTGCCGAACGGCCCGACCGGAATGTTGTGCCACACCCAGGCGTTGTCTTCGAGGCAATCCTTTAGGCGTTCGGCGAGACGTAGTTCACCGCGTGCATCGAAGCGGGCGGCGCCAAGGGAGGGGATTAGGGTGGCCATGGGATGGGGTTAGGGGTTATGTGGGGGGGAGGCAAAATGGATGGAGCTGATTGCTTTTTAAACATTCCGGTCAACTTCGAAAGCATTTCGACTCCGGTATCTTTGTTTCTTTACTTCACATCACGGGTTCCAACCATTGAAGAGAAAAGTTGAAGAATTTCTACTTTTGTACGACCGCCACTTATTTCGCGTAAAAAGTCATCAAACCTCAAAACAACATACTTTGCAGATCGAGGATTTAACAGCACCCCTTCAGTCCATTCTGCGCGATTGTTTTCTACTGATGCAGCAAAGCTAAGTAACCAATACATAACTACCTGCCGATAGTCTGGAGCTGAAAAATTGCCACTACTGCACTTTACCTCTATAAGAGTCGGGCCGATTTCAAAATCACCGTGTCCTGACGAAATCCACTGAAAACCTGGAACGGCAGGTGTTGGTCTTATAGGATGGTTACGCTCTGCGGCCAATTCTTTGATCATTGTTGCGATGTTTCTGCCAGTCATTTCGGCAACCTGTTTGTCAATCTTGGTAAGCTCGCTCGGTACTTGCGCGTCGAAATAACGTTTCTGCCGAGCGATAGCAATCCGCAAGCAATCATCCCAGTCAATGCTATTTCCCGCGAGCAGCTTTTCGCCAACAGTGAAGCCGAGTTCAAAGAGCATGGCTTTATTAAGCTTACTCTCCTGCACCATCTCGATAGGAATAGGTGCGCACAGTGATAGCTGTGCTGTTCGGTTGAAATGTGCGACGACACTGGGAGTTAACTGAGGAAATAATGAGTCAAAAGCGCCGGGGATGTTGCGGGCGACTGTTCTTGGGTCATTCGCAGGATTGCGCGTCATCGCACCACTCCTGATAAATCGAAGCATAACTAGTGACGCCTTGGCGTTCAATCCCGAGTTTCCATGATTGACCTAGGCTCGGCTTAATCTGTTTCTTGAATCCTTCACCTTGATCACCAAAGGCCGATGCCGAAAGCCACACAATGCGCTGACACTCGAAGCTAAGAGTGTTCCATTGATTTCGAAGGAATGTAAAAGCTCCCCTATCTTTCCAGTGCCGCCAACAATCAATGCAAGATCTTCTGACGGTATCTGAGCGAGTAGTGTTGTAAATATGCTGAACGAATGTTGATCTTTGAGTTGTTCGTGCGAACCTCAAGGTGCGGAGATAATGGAGAAGCCCCGCTTCTGCCTGTAGCAGGTGTGCTGAATGCTCTGGGATACGATCTAAAAGTTGATCGAGATCTGTATAGATGCTGCTGTATTTTTCAGAAGCGCGAAGATTTGCAATGCCTCGCATGATGGTTGACCAAGATGCGCGGAACGCGTGAAGGTTGCCTTGACTGAGGAGAGTGGACGCCAGCTGAATGGCTAGATTAGGCTCCTGTAGTTTTAGAGTTCGTCCAATCTGTGTTACCAAGAAATTATCTGGGAGCGCCTTTTCCAGCTCACGATTTAAAAGCCTATGGACTTGAAGGCTCTCGACGGTTTGTTTCAGTGACTCATAATCTTCGACAGATGTATCCGAGTAAGGGTCAAATCGAAGGTCAATCTCTCTAAGCTTTCCAGCCTCGTCATCATTACTGCCAAGCTGGGCCGTTACATAGTCAGAGTAATGCTTAGCTGTAAGCATTACAGTCTTTGTCTTATTTAGCGTTAGCCCATAATCGGCAAGCGTGTGCGAAAGAAAGGCAAGTGCCTTGTAAGCATCTGCATGCGAGCTTGCAACCAAAACATAATCATCGACATATCTATGCCATCGAATTCCGGCCTCGGTCATTCGATGGTCAGCTAAATTGAGGAAAAGCTCAGCAAGAATTCTTGAGCATTGCCCCCCGACTGGGAGGCCAAATGACCGGCCAGATGAGAACTTGCTAAGGAGGGCATTTATCTGATTGCCAATACGGCCATTGCCGGGAAAAAGGTCGTCTATGAAGTTCTCAATATGGTGGTGAGAAATGTGTTCATAGAAACTTGAAATGTCGGTTTGAACAATGATCGTTGCATCGCCTGATGCCTTGGCATCGGCAACTGTTCTTTCACGGAATGCTTTCCACGAGGATGATCTATCAAATAGCTCGCTGCCACCGTTGGGTAGAAAACGGTAAGAATGAACATGATCATCTCGTGTGTTTTCTAGCACTTCAGCGATTGCTATGCCGAGGCCATTGAAGTAGATATTCCAGAATGGATGAATCTTGGTTACGACGCGAAATCCTGTCGGTCCTGTTGGCGCTAGAAGTCGTTCGCTGAAAACACTGAGTTCGGAAATTTTTCGTGCGCTATTCTGTTCACTATCGTTTTGCAGTTGCTCGAAGAAAGCGAAAGACGCGCGTGCAAGTTCAGCCTGTTTATGCGAAATGAACTGTGTGTCAATATCAAATGGCAGTGTGTCGTTGTCGCCATGCGCACTGATGTCAGCTGCTGCACGTATGAAATGTTCCAGTGTTACGTCTGGCATTTATAAGCTCCATTTATTTTGCAAATTAAAGCGGCCAGGCTCGGAATGTTTTTCAGCATCATGCCGCCATCTTCAATTCAACTTTCTTTCCCGCCCGCGTCGCTAGTGTAATCAGCATGTCCAGACTGAACTTCTCGAACTTGCCGCGTATCAAGTCGGAGACGCGCGATTGCGAGATGCCGAGTACTTGTGCGGCTTCTGCCTGCGTCCATTCCATGTCGTTGATTTTGATGCGCAACTCTCCCATCAGTTGAGAGCGCATGGCGAGGATGGTGGCTTCTTCCGGCGAGAAGCCGAGATCAAGAAATACGTTGCCGCAAGATTCGGTGATTTTGAGTTTTTCTTTTTTCATTTTGCAATCTCCTTGAGTTGCTTGTAGCGGGTGGCTGCCAGCGCGATGTCTTCCTTTCGCGTCTGCTGCGTCTTCTTCTGGAAGGCATGCAGCACGTAAACCGCATCGGCGAATTTCGCCACATAGATCACGCGCCATTCGCCCAGCACGTGGACGCGAATCTCATAAGCGCCTGCGCCTACATTCAGCATGGGCTTCCAGTCAGAAGGCATCAGGCCAAGCTGGACTTGCCACAATTCATTCCCTGCCAGTCCTTTGGCTTCTTTGGGGAAAGCGGCTAGGTCGTCTTCGCTGGAGCCGGTGAATTTGAGCTGCTTCATGCGGTCAATATATAAGTAGTTAGATAATTGCGCAAGCAGATTTTTTGGCAGTGTATTCTTTTCATCATTTCACCCCCAGCCCCAACCAAGCATCCGAAGTCAGCGGCCTCTTCAGCGTAGGCAGTGTCTCTTCTAGCCAAGCCAGCGCAAGCTTTTCCTTCTCGCGCCACATCTCTTTGCCCAAGCTCTTCTTCATCATCTGAATCGGCGCGCTGCCCTTGACCATGTCGTCCCAGAATTCGCCAGTGCTGCCGACGGGGAAGGTTTTGGTGACGCTGCGTATCTCGATGTTGCGGAACCCGGCTTCCTGCATTTCTTGTTTGAAGCGTTCAGGGTTTTCCAGTGTGCCGATGGAGCGTTGCGGTTACGGCAGGGCGGGCTTGGTGGCGGAGAAGGAGGGATTCGAACCCTCGATACCTTTCGGTATGCTTGATTTCGAGTCAAGTACATTCGACCACTCTGCCACTTCTCCGGAATTTCACTTAGCGCGAAACGGCGCGCATTTTACCAGTTGAACCTAAAATCGGGCAGAATGTTTCCATGCGCAACTTATTCGCTTGGAAAATTGCCACCCTCATCGCCATTAGCATTTGGCTATGGTCTACATTTGTTGCCATCCAACCCGCACCTGATTGGCGTGACGGTGAGTTATATGTTGCCACGCCACCTAACGGCCTCGACGTAGATGCTGCTTTTGAACTGGAACTTGCCACGCTTTTTGCGCAACGTTTGCAGCTAAAAATAAAACCCATTGCGATGGACTATGACCAACTTGACGGCGCGCTTACAAGCCACGCTGTGCATTTAGCAGCGGCGGGCATTCGTAGCTCAGTGTCTTCCACATTGCGTTTTAGCCCGTCCTACCAAACACTCAAAGAGCAAGTCGTTTGCAAGGATGAAACACCACACCGCTTGGGAGAATTAGCCAAATTCACGCTAGCCGTCGTCGCCGAATCTGCTCAAGAAAACGCACTGCGCGATACGGTGCGACGCGTGCCGAATTTGAGCTGGGAAGTGAGTCACGATCAATCCTCTTCATCCCTTTTGCAAGAAGTTGCCGAGGGTGAACTGGATTGCACGGTGGCGAATGAGGAGCAAATTGCGCTCGCTCGGAATTTTTATCCGCAACTCGGTGATGCCGTCGATTTAGTCTCGTCCTCTCATTTGGCTTGGGCGTTTGCAGCCGACGTGGATAAAAAACTGTTTAATGCTGCAAAAGAATTTTTCACTTCTATACAAAAAGACGGCACGCTGGCGCACTTAATTGACCGACACTATGGCCATAACGAGCGCTTAGAGTCCATTGACGTCTCCACTTTTAATGAGCGAGCACAAACCGTATTGCCGCAATTTGAGCCCATGTTCAAAGAAGCAGAAACACTTACTGGCCTTGATTGGAAGCTACTCGCGGCGCTCGCCTACCAAGAGTCTCATTGGGACCCGCTAGCCACCTCATACACCAATGTGCGCGGCATGATGATGCTCACGGAGGACACCGCAGCACGAATGGGCGTAACCAATCGACTTGATGCACAAGCCAGCATCATGGCCGGTGCGAAATATCTCAAGCTAATGAAAAACGCTTTACCCAAACGCATCAACGACAAAGATCGCTCGTGGCTAGCAATGGCTGCTTACAATCAGGGCTTGGGACACTTAGAGGATGCGCGAGTGTTAACGGTTAAAACGGGTTTAAATCCAGACATCTGGTCTGACGTGAAAAAAGTGATGCCGCTACTCTCTCGCCCAGCCTATTACGAAGAAGCAAAACACGGCCAAGCGCGTGGAGGTGAAGCGGTAATATTGGTAGAAACCGTCCGGCTTTATCACGAAATGTTGATGCAAATGGAAACGAGAAGTCCACTACATCAGCTTCCCCCTAGCCTGCGGCTTAGCTTAGGCAGCTATACCGACAAGCAATAAATAACCTAACATATTGTTTATATTGAGCATTCTTAAAACACTCATCGCCGTAAGCTACGGGGATTGGCTAGCGAAATTTTGGTAGGTCGGGTTTTAACCCGACGGGGGATGCTTATCGGAACAAAAACGTCGGGTTAAAACCCGACCTACCAAACACGATGCCGCCAACAGCGAAGAATTAAACCTAAAGAGATTCAAATCGCTCGAACGCTTGTCATGCCACCCATGTAAGGGCGTAACACTTCTGGTACTTGCACACTGCCATCTGCTTGCTGATAGTTTTCCAATATCGCGACAAGTGTGCGACCAACCGCCAAGC
>JAUYFR010000316.1 GCA_030690855.1 Gallionellaceae bacterium | reverse complement strand
TCATCGGCCACTACGGCAAAGCCACGGCCTGACTCGCCCGCGCGCGCCGCTTCAATCGCCGCATTCAGCGCCAGCAAATTAGTCTGCTTGGAAATGCCATCAATCTCACCCAACACATCGAGAATGCCATTTACTTGCAGGCTAATCACTTCCATTTTATCGACTAGCTCCATCGCGGTTTTGCTGTTGTGCACAATGCTGCCGACCAGCTCTTTGAGCATATCCGCCGTCTCAACAATGAACTCCTCCAGACCTTCGTTGTTTTGGCCAGCATTCGTGCCTCCGGTCAACACCGAATTGGCGACGCTGCTCTGGTTATGAATCAGCGTTTGCATACCGCTAAAACTTTCGAGCAGCTTACCAATGGCATCGGCAAGTAGGGTTTGCACTTGATTGAGGTCTGCATTAGCCGCCGAAAAGTGGGTGGCAAATTGTGAGTGTGTTTGGGTTAGCACGTTTTCCACCGCACTTTGTTGCGGAATCGCCCTGCGTGCTTCTTCTTCCAAACGTTTTTTTTCTTGACGCTGAGCAAACAGCAAATACAGATAGATCGTGGTGATGACACCGAGCTGTATCACCACCTCAACGGCAAAAGCATCTACCCCTGCCACTTGCCATTGCAGCCAAACTGCGCCGGCAGCCATGACCAGCATGAACACCAGTTGTTTGATTTTTTCTTGTTTGCTTTGCATGACTACCTCGATTCAGTGGAGAGATTTTATTCTTCCTGTTGGACTCCAGCCCAACCTACGAAATGCTTACCCTCTCCCTAACCCTCTCCCACAAGTGGGCGAGGGAACTGCTGCTTTTTCTCCCCTCGCCCGTTTACGGGATAACCAGCGACTTGCAACTTGTTGCTTAGTCGAATGGCTAGGCTGGGGGAGAGGGTTAATCCTCTAATGATTCCCCTCACCCAACAATTCTTTAATATCCAAAATCAGCACAATCTCGCCTTCGCTGGACATCGTTACCCCAGCCACGCCTTGTGGACGGAAGGTGTCGAGCGACTTAATTACCACATCATCATGACCGGCGAAACCGTCTGCCGAAAGAATGAAGCTCTGATTGCCCACTTGCATCAACACGCCCACTTCTGACTGGCCCGAATCTGGCCAGCCAATCAAGCTCGCCAACGAGCGCACTGGCAACACTTCGCCACGCACCACCATCGTCGGACGACCTGAGATAAGTTGCTGACCTTCTGCGGTGACCGACATAATCTCGCGCACCATCGACAACGGCACGGCAAAAGGTTGGTCGCTCAAGCGTAGCAACAGCACCGGCAAGATCGCCAAGGTGAGTGGCAAGGAAATGGTGAAAGTAGAGCCGGTGCCGGGCGCAGAATCAATGGTAATCATGCCGTTCAGCTTGGAAATATTGGTTTTCACCACGTCCATGCCGACACCACGACCTGACACACTCGAAATCTCATCTTTTGTGGAGAAGCCCGGCAAGAAGATCAAATTCAAGCTGGCACTTTCATCCAGCGCGCTCGCCTCTTCTAACGTAATCAGACCCTTCTCAATCGCTTTGCTACGAATCACTTCAGGGCGCATGCCTTTGCCGTCATCTTGAATGCTGATCAAAATGTGATCGCCTTCCTGACGTGCGCTCAAGTACACCATGCTCTTCGCTGACTTGCCTGAAGCAGCGCGCTCTTCTGCGCTCTCCACGCCGTGGTCCACCGAGTTACGCACCAAGTGCACCAACGGGTCGTTCAAATCTTCGATCATGGTTTTGTCGATTTCAGTTTCTTCACCCGACAACACCAGCTCAACATCTTTACCTAATTGACGCGCCAAATCGCGTGCCAAACGAGGATATTTTTTAAACAATCTACCGATGGGCTGCATCCGCGTATTCATCACCGCGTTTTGCAAATTGATCACCAGCATATCGAGTTGGCTCACTGATTCATCCAATGATTTCAGCGTGTCCGCATCCGAACGGCCACCCAAAATATCGTTACGCAAATGCGTTAAACGGTTTTTGGTCAAACCAATTTCACCGGACAAGTTCAGCACTTGATCGAGTCGGTCGGTGTCCACACGAATCGTATTATCTTTAGCCGCAGGCTCTGCCTCACGGCGGCTCGCCGATGCCGCAGAGCGACCGGGAACGTCTTCTGTGCGACGACCGAACGCGCTTTGCTTAAGCTTCTCTTCGTCCACCACTACCTCGCCCTCGGCAACTACAACTGGCGCAGTCGCAGTCGCTGCCACAGGCGCAGGCGTCGCAACGCCGCCCACTAGGGTTTGATACAAGGCGTTCCAATCAGGGCCCTTTTCAGCGGCCGCCTGCAAAGCCGTAGAAATGACTGGCGCCGCAGGGGCTGGCGCGGGAGCGGGAGCCGCACTGAGAGAAACCGCGTTACCTTTTAATGCGGCTTCTAACGCATCTAAGATTGGCTGCGGTGCGCTCTGCGGCTGCACGCCTCTACCTAAGTCGTTAAACATTAATCGCACTTCACCCGTGGCGGCAAGAATCACATCGAGCAAACCTGGCGAGAGTTGCAATTCAGCATTGCGCAATTTGTCGAAGAGATTTTCGGTCAGGTGACAGAGCGTCACCAACTCCGTCGCATTCAAAAATCCCGCGCCACCTTTAATGGTGTGGAAACCTCGAAAAATCACGTTGAGTGTATTTTTGTCGTCAGGACGTTTTTCCAAATCCATCAACTTGCTGTCCACGTCGGCCAACAAATCAGATGCTTCTAGTAGAAAATCTTGCAACAACTCTTCCATGCCGGTGAAGTCGTTCATTTTAGAACTCCCATATTTCTAGCGATTCGACACCCCGCGCCATCGCGGGAAATGCTGCTGAACCGCAGTTTCAATTACAAATGTAAAAGCTTATCTGTTCTTCGTAGGTCGGGATTGTGCGAATGCGTTAGGGCGTTAGCCCCATACGGCTTCGCACAATCCCGACCTACGAAACTTAAACCATCAGGACCGAGGATCGATGAGTTAGGATTGAAATAACAAACCTTCTCCGCGCCACGCTCAATCCTCAATCCTATTTTTAAAACCCTAAACTCTCTAACAAATCATCCACTTGCGCCTGACTAGTGACCACATCGCCACCCGCTTTAATCACTGGGCCATTCAATAATCCCGAATCAATTTTGGCGGACGCTGGTGCGTTTTCGACTAGGATCGCCAACAACTGTTGCTCCATGTGCTGGGTGACTTCGATGGTTTTCTTAATCACTTGCCCCGTGAGATCTTGGAAGTCTTGCGCCATCATAATTTCTGTCAGATACGCGTTTGTTGCTTTAGTCTGCTTCGGCACTTCTACCAAGTAAGCATGGGTGCGCATCGCCAGTTGTTTGAACTGTTCAGCATCCAGTTTTTGATCAAATAGCTTTTGCCATTCGCCAGATAGAGATTTGGCTTCCTCACCAATCTTATCCACCACCGGCTGCGCAGCATCCGTTGCGTTCAACACGCGCTCCGCTGCTTGCTGGGTCATGGTGGCGATGTAGGCCAAACGATCACGCGCATCAGGAATGGCATTCGCTGCTTTTTCCAGATTTTTATCCAAACCCAATTCACGCAAACTGTCGTGCAAGGCGCGCGTCATGTGGCCGATCTTATTAATCACTTCGCTATTCGCGTCTGCTTCAGCTCCTAGCTCTGCTTTAGCGGCAACTTTTTTCGCAGGCGCTTTTTTCACAGGCGCTTCGGCCTCTTTATTTTCAGAGGCAATGCTGTCGAACAGCGCTTCTAAATCATCTGAGTCATTATTTGCATTGGTAGTCATGGCATCTCTCACTTATTTCATCGTGGCAAAAATTTTCTTCAGCTTCTCATCTAGCGTGGCCGCCGTGAATGGCTTTACCACATAGCCAGAAGCTCCTGCTTGCGCCGCTTCAATGATGTTTTCGCGCTTCGCTTCAGCCGTCACCATCAGCAACGGCAGATGCTTGAGTTTTTCATCAGCGCGAATCGCCCGCAGCATCTCGATGCCTGTCATGTTCGGCATATTCCAATCCGACACCACGAACTCAAAATTGCCTTCGCTGCGCAATTTATTCAAGCCCTCAACACCATCTTCCGCCTCATGCACATTCGCGAAGCCCAGTTCTTTGAGTAGATTTCGCACGATGCGTCGCATCGTGGAAAAGTCATCTACCACCAGAATCTTCAAATTTGGATCAGCCATCATGTCCTCCTATCCTTCGTAGGTCGGGTTTTAACCCGACGCTTTTCTGTTTCATGTCGGGATTAATCCCGACCTACAACTACAACAACGGTCTCAATGTTTCCGACAACATCAAACCATCAAACTTTGGTACGTAATAATCAACGCCTACTTTGGTACCCATCGTGCGATTCGCCTCTGAAGACAGCGATGAGTGCATCACCACAGGAATGTTGTCAAAGCGATGGTCTGCCTTGATGTGCTGCGTTAAAACATAGCCATCCATCTCCGGCATTTCTGCATCCACTAAGATCACTTGGATCTGGGTATGCAAATCGTGTCCCGAATTAGTGGCTGACTCCGCCAACCCTTGTAAGCGCTGCCAACCTTCGAGTCCGTTGTGTGCCTGAATGTGTTTCACACCCATCTTGTCTAACAGTTCCGCTATTTTCTTACGAGCGACGCCAGAGTCATCCACGAAAAAGACGGACTTTTCATGCCCTCCTTCGACCTTCTCCACTGCGCCGACCACGGCTTCGCCAAATGCGCTGGCCATAATTTGCTCAACATCGAGGATAGAAACCAATGTGCCGTTATCTAATTCGGTAATCGCGGTGATCAAATGAGAGTTGCCACTCATCATGCCTTCGGCCGCACGCACCTTGTTCCAGTCCACGCGAATAATACGGTCTACGCTTTGCACCAAAAAGCCCAGTACGTGACGGCTGTATTCAGCCACCATCATCACGTGTTGCTCTTCTGAATTACCTAGCCCCATAAAAGAAGAGAGGTTCAGCACCGGCATCACATGGCCGCGCAAACTGACGATGCCATCCACGCCATGCGGCATGTTGGGAGTTTTAGTAATGCGCACGTTGCGAGTGACTTCTTTCACCTTAAATACATTGATACCAAACACCTCATTTGAGCCAATCGAGAACAACAAAATCTCCATCTTGTTGGAGCCGGCCAAATTAGTGCGCGCATCCACCGCATCGAGCAGGCCGCCACTATTTGATTCTTGGTTATATTCAGTAATAGACATGATCGGCTCCTATCGAGTAAGCAAACGAGTGAGCGTTTGCGCCAGTTTTTGAGGTTCAAATTTCGGTACGTATTCATCCACGCCCACCGCCTTGCCCAACTGCTGGTTAGAGCTACTCGACAGCGAGGAGTGCATCAACACCGGCACTTTAGCGAAACGCTTATCTTCTTTAATTTTGCGCGTCAGCATGTAACCATCCATCTCCGGCATTTCCACGTCAGTCAAAATCACTTGAATCATGTCGGTCACGGGAATATGTGCTGATTCAGCATAGTCAGCGATCTTTTTCAGCTCGACCCAAGCACGGCTACCATTCACCGCAGAGATATATTTCACCTGCATTGCGTCCAGTGTTTTTTCAATTTGTTTGCGCGCGACCGAAGAGTCGTCGGCAAAAAACACGGTGCGGTTCGCCATCGCCAGCGGCTGCACGCTCTTCAAGATCATGTCGTCATCAGCGAAGTGGCCGGTTTCAGCCAGCACCTTCTCTACGTCCATCATCATCACTAGGCGCTTATCGGCTAGCTCAGTTACCGCCGTCACCAGACCGCCGGTTTGCGAGTTAAGCATTTCAGGCGGCACGCGCATCGAAGACCAATCCAAACGCAAAATGGTATCGACCGCTTCAACCAAGAAGCCTTGGGTGTGTCCGTTATATTCGGTAACGATCATGATGGTGGGCTTTTCATCACATTGCACGCCAACATATTTCGCGAGGTCGATCACTGGCACCAGCGCACCGCGCAAACTCACCATACCTTCAACCGCAGTCGGCATATCGGGAGATTGCGTAATCGCTGGCACTCGCATGACCTCGCGCACCTTAAACACGTTAATACCGTAGGTTTCACGACGGTTACTACGGTTATCCAAGCCCAGGGTAAACATCAAAATTTCTAGCTTGTTGTTACCTGCCAACTTGGTACGTGCATCAATATTTTTTAATAAATCGGACATCATGCCCTCCTATCTAAACTGCTAAAAACGAACACTCT
>JAUYFR010000315.1 GCA_030690855.1 Gallionellaceae bacterium | reverse complement strand
ACATCAGCCAGATCATCCACGGCGGCGAAACAAATTATGTGATGGCAACCATGTCGCTGTATCTGGACATCTACAACATCTTCGTTAACCTGCTAAGCCTGCTGATGGCATTCGCGGGCGAGAAGGACTAACCCTTCGCAGATGCAATACAAAAAGGCGGCGCAAGCCGCCTTTTGTTTGAGTAATTTGATCGGAGTAAAAATGGAACTTAAGGCCTTTTTGCATCAACTCAATAACACACCAGAGAGCGTTACCTTTAACGAAACAATCGCCACGATTGATGCTCATTACGAATTTACGCCGACCACTTTTCAGAATGGTACGGTACTTAATGAAGCGGGAAAGAACACAGGTTCCTGCAAAATCTTCTCATTTGCCCAACTCCACAACTTATCTCCACAACAAACACTGCATTGCTTCGGTGATTATTATCGGAAGGATGTATTGGGCAATCCCGACGGTACCGACCACCTAAATATTCGTACCTTTATGGTGAATGGATGGACCGGCATTGAGTTTGGAGGCAAGGCTTTATCAGCGAAATAATGTAGCGTTATTTCGGCTTGCGTTGCTCTGGCTTGACCTGTGACGCAAGCAACACATCACCATCATCCGCAGTTAACTCATCGCCACTTGCATTCGTCATTGGTTGCTCATAGTCGCTCCAACCACGCATGCCTGTTTTAAGTGAGATCACATTGGTGAATCCCATTTTTAACATCATGTCTGCCGCTAGCACCGAGCGTTTGCCAGAGCGGCAGATCACGATAATTTCAAGGTCGCGCCCTGTTGCCAACGCAGGGATCGTTTCATCGTAATCCCATTCACAAGACTGCTCTAAGATGCCTCGGGGCACATTGATCGCGCCATAAATACGCAAGGCGGCAAACTCTGCTGGCTCACGAACATCCAACAAAAAAGGCTTTTCGCCTGCCGCCAATTTACGGCTTAAATCCCAAGGCATCAGCTCTTTTACACGGCTTAACGCCTCGGTCACCAGCTCTTCGTAATGCTTCATCTTTATTCCTCTGCAATTTTTTCAAACAGCGCAATTGATTCAACGTGCGAGGTATGCGGAAACATATTCATCACGCCAGCCGCTTTCAACACATAGCCCTTTGCATGCACCAGCACCTCGGCATCACGCGCTAATGTGGCCGGGTTGCAGCTTACGTAAACAATGCGCTCTGGCGCAGTCTCTGGAGTGATTGTATTCACCAAGGCAAAGGCGCCATCGCGTGGTGGATCAACTAGCCATTTATTAAACTTGCCTAGCTTCGCTAACGCCGCCTCGTCCATCTCAAACAGATTCATCGTTTGAAATTCGGTGTTAGCACTCAGCTCGTTATAACTTGCATTCTGTTCCGCACGTTTCACTAAAGCATCACTACCTTCAATACCCAGCACCTGCGCGCCACTCCGCGCGATAGGTAAAGTAAAGTTACCCAGTCCACAAAAGAAATCCGCAATGAGTTCATCGGCTTTGGGCGCGAGCAAACGCAAGGCTTTGCTCACCATCAGACGATTGAGCATACTGTTCACTTGGGTGAATTCTGTAGGCGCATAAGGCATGGTCACGCCGAACTCTGGCATGCTATAGCTCAGCGCTGGCGCATCCAATGGATAAAACGGCTTCACGGTTTCCGGGCCTTTGGTCTGCGTCCAAAACTGCACTTGATGTGTGTCCGCAAATGCCTTGAGTAAGACCTCATCAGCGGGTGTCAGCGCGTCCATGATGCGCAACACCAGCACATCAACGTGCTCGCCCACCGCCACTTCAATTTGCGGCAACTTATCGCGAATCGAAAGTTGCTCATTCATCTGCGCCAAGAGCGGTAAAAGTCTGGCAATTTTGGGCGGCAAGATTTCGCAAGACTGCATGTTGGCAATAAAGCTGCTGCGCTTCTCGTGAAAGCCTACTAGGGTTTTATTTTTCTTGATGACGTGGCGCACCGAGAGACGAGCGCGCTGACGATAGCCCCATGCCTCACCGTAGATTGGCGGCAAAATTGAAGCAGGCTTTACCTTCCCGATGCGCTGCAAATTATCTTCAAGAATACGTTGTTTCACCGCCACCTGTGCTCTGAAATCGAGGTGTTGCATCGAGCAACCGCCGCACATATCAAAGTGCGCGCACTTAGGCTCTACACGCATGTATGACTTTTTCAAAATGCTGGTAGCTACGGCATTTTCAAAACTCGGTTTTTTGCGAAATGACGAGTAAGTAACGCGCTCACCGATCAGCGCGCCTTCAATGAAAATTACTTTTCCTTCGTAGTGTGCAATGCCGCGACCATCTTGATCTAGTGATTCAATAACGACTGTGTTCATGCGGATTTCTTTTCTGGCCACGCCGCAAGATATTCAGCCCAATGCGGCTCAGTCGATTTAGCCAACGTACTGCGCACCAATTCACATTCTTTTTCATAACGCGCGGGAGAAAACTGTCCGCGCATCAATTGAAAACGCGCAAACACCAAGTAGGTGTTCACCACATCGGTTTCACAGTAATTGCGAATCTCAGCGAGTTGGCCATCTTGGTATGCCTGCCACACCTTACTGCCATCCATGC
>JAUYFR010000314.1 GCA_030690855.1 Gallionellaceae bacterium | reverse complement strand
GCGATTTCAGCCAGACGGCGATAGAACACCAGATTGTGCCACTCGGTACGCTCTTGTTTTTCGCCACTTTTATCTTTGTAATTTTCGGACGTGGCGAGCGAAACGTTAGTCACTGCTTCGCCGTTGGTCATGTAACGAGTCTCTGGGTCTTTGCCCAAGCGTCCCACCAAAATTACTTTATTAACTGACATCTCATACCCCTTTTAATAAATTCTCAACTGCGGCTTCGTCGAACCCGCTTAACTCTACTTTGATACAGGCGATCTGCTCTTTGGCCACCACCATCACCTCGTTCACACCTTGCAATTGTGCCAGAGACTGCCGCAATTTGCCTGCGGCATCTTCAGTCAATTCTGGCAGGTGATACATCTTGGTCATCAACGCTTGCGGCGCGCGCATGGAGCTGGCGACCACTAACCAAAGTAGCAACATGCCCACGGCAAAGATCAACACCGCATTGCCACCGTACACTTGCATCAACAATCCACCCATCGCCGAGCCAAAAAATGCACCAAAAAACTGCACGCTACTGAACACGCCCATCGCTGTGCCTTTCGCAGCCAGCGGTGCGATCTTGCTGACGATAGAAGGTTGCGTTGCCTCCAACACATTAAACGCGGTAAAGAAAAGCAATAAGGAAAACGCCACCCCCCATACGCTATTTTGCAAAAAGAAAAGCGCTAATTGCGCCACCACTGCCAGCGCAATAGCCATCATAAATACTTGTTTTAATTGAGATTTCTTTTCTGCAATGATAATCGGCGGCACCATCAGCACGAAAGCGATCAGCATCACTGGCAAATACACCTGCCATTGGTGCTGTGCATCTAAACCATTGGCACGCAAGATAAAGGGCACCTGCATGAACACCGACATCAAAATCGCGTGCAAAGTGAACACCCCAAAATCCATGCGCAACAAATCTTTGTTGCGTAGCACCTCAGCAAGTTTGCTGGTGCTCGCCTCAGTATCCGAATGAAAACGGGTAATGGCTGGATTTGGAATAAACCACAGCACGACGGCAATGGATACGAACGCCAGCACACCGATCAACTCAAACATGCCGGACATACCGATGTGTTTATAAAGTAGCGGCGATAAAACCATCGACACCGAGAAGGTCACGCCGATAGTCATGCCTATCATCGCCATTGCTTTAGTACGATGCTCTTCGCGCGTGAGGTCTGCCGTTAGCGCCATCACCGCCGCGTTGATTGCACCGGCGCCTTGAATCACCCGCCCCGCAATAATCCAATAAATATCATCTGCCGATGCCGCGATAAAGCTACCTGCCGCAAACAACAGCAAACCAACAATGATCACCGGTTTGCGCCCGTAGCGGTCTGACAACCAGCCCGCCGGAATCTGCAAAATTGCCTGCGTCAACCCGTACGCACCGAGCGCAACTCCAATTAAAAAATGGCTATGCCCACCGGGTAGCGTTTCCGCATACAGAGCGAATATCGGCAGAATAATGAACAGCCCCAACATGCGTAAGCCGTAGATGCTCGCCAAGCCAATGCTGGCACGGCGCTCAAAGGGGGTCATTGCGGAATCTGATGCGGACATGAGGCGGAAACTAGGTGTTTTCGGAAGGGGCGTATCTTAACAGGTCGGGCAACTGCCTGACAGCAGTGCATTCTGCAAACTAGCAATTTCAAAACTAGCTTACCAACTATCGCCCCCGTTATACAAAAAACAGGTTGACGAGGGCGCAACAAAATATATACTTCTCGCATATACCCAATGAACGAGGTCATCATGAAAACCGCGAAACTATTTCAAAACGGCCAGAGCCAAGCTGTCAGGCTCCCAAAAGAATTTCGTTTTGAAGGCGAAGAGGTGTTCATCAAAAAAACAGGTAATGTGGTGATGCTGATTCCCGTAGCCCATTCTTGGGATTCATTGATGGGCAGCTTGGATAAATTCAGCCCCGACTTCATGGACGAACGCAATCAGCCGCAACAACAAACACGCGAAGAAGTATTCCCATGAAACTGATGCTGGATACCAACACCTGCATCGCACTCATCAAACGCAAGCCACTTCACGCCCTGCAAAAATTCACCGAATATCAAGTCGGCGACATCGGCGTCTCGTCTGTCACGCTGGCAGAGCTACGTTACGGCGTTGCAAAAAGCCAACACCACGCCAAGAACCAAGCCGCACTGGATGAATTTATGTTGCCGCTGGAAGTGGCAGCATTCGATGAGCAAGCGACGCTTGCGTATGGGGTACTGCGTGCGGCACTGGAAAAAAAGGGCACGCCCATCGGCCCGCTGGACACCATGATTGCCGCACATGCGCTAAGTTTGGACGTGACTCTGGTCACAAATAACACGAGGGAGTTTAAGCGCGTTCCCAAGCTAACGGTCGTGGACTGGATCAAGCTGGGTTAGCGAAAAATAGTCCAACATCACGACGGAGCAACCACCTCTTCCATCTCCTTAAAATGTATGGAATCAACCTCCTCAACCCAATCGAAGATAGCCCCAATCACACTGTGGCTCTCCCCATGTAAATTCTCGGATGCATCATGATTGACCTCAATGACTGCGCTGTGGGAGTACTTGTTGATGAATCGGTAAATTCTTTCCTTCGTATCGGGTGTCGTTTTTATGCAGGTCATCTGTGCCGCATCCAGCAAGGTTGAAAAATCACTTCGATGCTTTGGACGCTTGAATGTGAAAAATGCCTCCAATAGCTTGCGTGAAAGATTTGCCGTGAGGAAAGCTTCTTCAATTGTCAATGAACCATTCTGCTTGAACTTATACAACTGTGAAAACAAATAGTGATACTCAGATTGATACTTGGTCAAACTCTGCTCGGCGTTCTTGATGAATGACGACCGTGGCATAGTTGTATCGCTTTCTATGGCGTAGAAAAAGGCATTAATATCCTTACCCTTGCGCACTCTGTTCTGATTAACCCCATCAAACCAGTCCCGCACTA
>JAUYFR010000309.1 GCA_030690855.1 Gallionellaceae bacterium | reverse complement strand
GAAGATGCCAAATTTAAAACCTATGGTTGTGGTTCTGCGATAGCCTCAAGCTCTTTGGTCACTGAATGGGTTAAAGGCAAAACCGTGGATGAAGCATTGGCGATCAAAAATACGCAAATTGCAGAAGAATTAGCCTTGCCGCCGGTTAAAATTCACTGTTCAATATTGGCCGAAGATGCGATTAAAGCGGCAGTGGCCGATTACAAAGCCAAGCATGGCGCATTGGTTGAAACGGCCGCATGTAATGGGAATAAATAGTAGGAGAAAAATATGTCAGTAGTGCTTACCGAAACTGCAGCAAAGCATGTGCAAAATTTTTTGATTAAACGTGGCAAAGGCGTGGGCTTGCGTGTCGGAGTGCGCACCAGCGGTTGTTCGGGCATGGCCTACAAGCTTGAATTCGCGGATAGTGCCAACGTGGAAGATTTGCAGTTTGTCAGCAATGGCGTGACCTTGTTGATTGACCCGCAAAGTTTGCCATATATTGATGGTATGGAGCTGGACTACACCCGTGAAGGTTTAAACGAAGGGTTTAAGTTCAATAATCCCAACGTGAAAGATGCCTGCGGTTGTGGTGAAAGCTTTACAGTTTGAGTGACTTGTTAGCCACGTTATGCGTGGCTAATTTTTGTTTGAGATGAAAGTTGTTTGATGTCAGCCATCGGTATCGATTTTCAGCAAAACTTTTTTCAGTTATTCAATGTTCCGTCTCGCTTTCAGATCGACATGGTTCTGCTTGAGCAAAATTATCGAGTACTGCAAGCGCAAGTTCATCCTGATAAATTTACGCATTTGTCAGAATCTGAACGCAGGGTTTCAATGCAGTGGGCAACCCGTGTAAATGAAGGTTATCAAATTTTACGCAAGCCACTCGACCGTGCCCGTTATTTGCTTTCACTGCATGGCGTCGAAACGCAAGAGGAAACGAATACGGCAATGCCGGTAGATTTTTTGATGCAGCAAATGGAGTGGCGTGAAGCCATTGAAGATGCGCAGCAAGCAAAAGATGTGGCACAGTTAGATGTGTTGCTTAGTAAGTTGCGCAATGATGTGAAAGAACTGCAAAAATTATTAGAACTTAACATTGATATTCAGCAAGATTTTATTGCGGCGGCAGGAGTCGTGCGCAAGCTTAAATTCATAGAAAAACTTGCAGAGCAAATTGATTCTGCCTTGGATGAGCTAGATAATTAAACCAACAGTCCTTCTCCCAATTAACGCCAAGCAATAAATAACGAAAATGGCATTACTGCAAATTTCAGAACCCGGCCTCAGTGCCGCACCACACCAGCATCGCTTGGCAGTTGGTATTGATCTTGGAACAACGAATTCTTTGGTGGCAACTGTTCGAAATAGCATCAGCTTGGTGTTGAATGACCAAGATGGCCGAGCGTTGTTGCCTTCAGTGGTGCGCTATTTGCCTGATGGTGGTGTGCAAGTTGGGGATGTAGCGCAAGCGGTGCAAAGCGAAGATCCGATCAACACGATTGTTTCTGTGAAGCGTTTTATGGGGAGAGGACTAGCCGATGTGGGTGATGTGGCCAATATGCCCTATCGCTTTGTCGATGCCCCCGGTATGGTGCAGTTACGCACTGTGGCGGGCGTGAAAAGTCCGGTTGAGGTTTCTGCTGAAATTCTTAATGTGTTGCGTGTCCGCGCTGAGCAAAGCCTAGGTGGTGAATTAGTCGGTGCGGTGATTACTGTCCCCGCGTATTTTGATGATGCGCAACGTCAAGCAACTAAGGATGCTGCGAAATTGGCAGGGGTTAATGTGCTGCGGTTGCTAAATGAACCAACGGCGGCGGCGATCGCATACGGCTTAGATAACGCTGCCGAAGGCATTTACGCGGTGTACGACTTGGGCGGTGGCACCTTTGATATTTCAATCCTCAAGCTATCTAAGGGAGTATTTGAGGTGCTAGCCACTAATGGTGACTCTGCATTAGGTGGAGATGACTTTGACCATCGAATCTACTGTGGTTTGTTGGAGAAAAATAAGCTCTCTGCCTTAGGGGCGCACGACACTCGTCTGCTTTTGACGCGTGCTCGTGCAGCTAAAGAAGAACTGACTGATCACGCGGAAACACGTATCACTGCAATGCTTAGTGGTGGAGATCTGATCGACACCTTGCTTACGCAAAAAGATTTTCACGATATGACGCTCAATTTGGTTGCGCGCACCATGCAGCCAATGCGACGCGCCTTGCGTGATGCCGAGTTGTCTGCGGACGACATTAAAGGTGTGGTGATGGTAGGTGGTTCAACTCGCATGCCTCAGGTGCAGCGCGCTGTGGCGGAATTTTTCAAGCAAACACCGCTGACGAATCTTGATCCTGATAAAGTTGTAGCACTCGGTGCTGCTATTCAAGCCAATGTGTTGGCAGGTAATCGCAATGCTGACGAATGGTTGTTACTGGATGTAAGTCCGTTGTCATTGGGCATTGAAACAATGGGTGGATTAACTGAGAAAATTATTCCGCGTAATAGCACCATTCCAACCGCGCGTGCGCAAGAGTTCACTACCTTCAAAGATGGTCAAACGGCGATGAGTATTCACGTGGTGCAGGGTGAGCGTGAGTTGGTGAGTGATTGCCGTTCATTGGCGCGCTTTGAGTTGCGAGGCATTCCCCCGATGGTGGCTGGCTCTGCGCGTATTCGTGTCACTTATCAGATTGATGCGGACGGTTTGTTGAGCGTTTCTGCGCGAGAACAAAGTAGCGGTGTCGAATCTCATATCGTAGTCAAGCCTTCCTATGGTTTGAGTGATGCGGAGATTGCGCAGATGTTGCAAGACTCTGGTCGGCATGCGCATGACGACATGCGTGCGCGTGCGTTGCGTGAACAGCAAGTAGAGGCGAATCAGTTGCTGGAAGCCGTGTCCAACGCACTTGATCAAGATGGCAATACTTTGTTGAATGAGGAGCAGAAAACACGAATCCTTGCAGCGATGGGTGCGCTCAGAAACGAATTGCAAGGAACCGACCACTTGGTGATTAAACGAGCTGCCGCTCAATTGAATGATGCGACCGTGACCTATGCTCAAGCGCGTATGGATAAAAGCGTATCGCATGCGCTTACCGGACAAAAAATTTCAGAATTGGATAATTGAAATGACTCAGATCATCGTATTGCCGCATGAAGAGCTATGCCCTAAAGGCGCTTTGTTTGATGCAGAAAAGGGGATTTCGATTTGTGATGCACTATTACACAACGACATCGAACTTGAGCATGCCTGCGAAAAATCCTGTGCCTGCACTACATGCCATATCATTGTGCGGGAAGGTAAAAACAGTTTAGAAGAAGCAACGGAACTTGAAGAGGATATGTTGGACAAAGCGTGGGGGCTGGAAGCGAACTCGCGCTTGAGCTGCCAAGCAATTGTCGGTGACTCTGATCTCGTGATCGAAATTCCAAAATACACCATCAACATGGCAAAAGAGGGCGGTAAGAAATGAAGTGGACTGACGTTCTTGATATAGCAATCGCTTTGTCAGAAAAGCATCCAGAGCTTGATCCCAAAACAATTCGTTTCGTTGATCTGCATAATTATGTTGTCGATTTGGATGGTTTTAATGATGACCATCATCGTGGCGGTGAAAAGGTATTAGAGGCGATTCAGGCTGCATGGATCGATGAGTTGGAATAATTCAGTGAGTAAAATATTCTCCTTGTGGTGTACCACATCAAGCCGATGGCTTTATTTACTTGGGGCGCTCGTGGTTGCCGTGATGTTCGCTTCAGCACTTTATTTGCAGTATGTCTTACGCCAAGAACCTTGCCCGCTATGTATGGTGCAAAGAGTGATCTTCATTGCGATTGGCATCGCTTTCTTCGTTGCGGCACTTCATAACGCTAAAGCCATTGGCCGCTATTTTTATAGTGGTTTGATCGTATTGCTTGCGCTAACAGGTGGGGGCGTTGCCTCACGACACATTTGGATCCAACATTTGCCTAAAGATCAAGTACCTGGTTGCGGACCTGGTTTGGATTTCATGCTAAAAAATTTTCCAATGGCAGATGTGTGGCAAGAACTCATGCACGGCTCAGGAGAGTGTGCAGAGAAAGGCTGGACGCTGCTTACTTTAGGGATTCCAGAGTGGTCATTGTTGGGTTATTTACTGCTTGGCACTTGGGCCGCCCTAGTGGCCTTGCGTAAGACACCTCCTGCAATATAATTTTCCACCATCTGTTGTGTTCACAACGGGCTGAATAAGTTACCATCCGCAATTATTTTGAACAGCTAGCTAATTGGAGTCTATTTCAATGATCGCACCTATTCCCTTAAGAGATATTCCGCAGACAAATAT
>JAUYFR010000278.1 GCA_030690855.1 Gallionellaceae bacterium | reverse complement strand
TTCAAATACTCAAATTCAAAGTCCTTGCTTCAGACTCATTTAGGGATTGGAAAATACTAGGGAGCCGAAGCTCCCCATGTTTTAGTTTTACTACGCGCTTAAAAAGCTTAAGCCGCAGCCACCACTTTACGAGGTGCCAATTTTTCTTTAATACGTGCAGACTTACCAGAACGATCACGCAAGTAGTACAGCTTAGCGCGACGCACATCACCACGACGCTTCACTTCGATGCTGTCGATAGAAGGAGAGTAAGTTTGGAAAGTACGCTCAACGCCTTCACCGGAGGACATTTTACGCACGATAAACGATGAGTTCAGGCTCTTGTTACGCTTAGCGATGACCACGCCTTCAAAAGACTGGGTACGCTTGCGCTCACCTTCAACTACGTTAACGTTCACGATCACGGTGTCGCCAGGTGCGAAATTAGGAATGGTCTTACCCAAGCGGGCGATTTCTTCTTTTTCAAGTATTGCGATCAGATTCATTTTATTTCCTCTTGTTGTACGGATGCTTGTTCCTGCTGGTACTCTGCCAGTAGCCGAGCTTCCTGTTTTGTTAACTGGCGTGTTGCCAGCAAATCTGGGCGACGTTCCGCAGTTCGACCTAAAGACTGCTTCAATCGCCACTTCTCTATTTCAGCGTGGTGCCCTGACATCAATACATCGGGAACACCTTCGCCGTCATAATTTTCTGGGCGCGTGTAGTGCGGACAATCCAACAGACCATTTACAAACGAATCTTGCTGCGCTGATTCAGCATCACCCAACACCCCAGGCAAATGCCGCACCAAACTGTCTATCAACACCATCGCTGCCAACTCACCACCAGATAAAACATAATCTCCGATGGAAATCTCTTCATCTACCTGCTGTCGAATCAAGCGCTCATCCACGCCTTCGTAACGACTCGCCAGCAAAATCAAACCTTCGTCTCGCGCCAGCAACTCTTTCACTACTTCGTGATTGAGTTGCCTGCCTTGCGGCGAGAGGTGAATCACCCGACTTTTTGTTACGCCACTTGCCGCCTGCGCCGCTTTCGCTGCACTAATTGCCTTGGCCAGCGGCTCTACCAACATCACCATTCCAGGCCCGCCACCGAAGGGGCGATCATCCACTGTACGGTGATTATCAGTTGTGAAATCGCGCGGATTCCACGTCTGCAACTTAAATCTTTTTTGTTCGATCGCCCTGCGCGTTATACCGTACTGGGTAATCGCATCAAACATTTCTGGAAACAAGGTAACAACATCAAACTGCATTATGAGTAATCCGCAAACCAATCTACTCGAATTACTTTGTCATCTACACTCACCTGCTGAATCACACTTTTGATGAACGGAATCAAAATTTCCTTGCCATTCGTATCACGCACACTCAGCACATCGTTTGCACCAGTTTCCAGCAAGGTATCGACGATGCCTAGCGGCTCGTCCGCAAGGTTAACCACCTGCATACCAATCAAATCAGACCAGTAGTAATCGCCTTCTTCATGCTTGGGCAAGCTGTCGCGATGCACCGCAACTAACAAGCCTTTGCATTGCTCAGCCGCTGTTCGATCAATAATTCCGGGGAGTTTCGCCACCAAAATCTTGCCGTGAACATTCGCCTCAAGCACTTCAACCTTGCGCCACGGCTGCTTGTCGTTACCTAAATACCACTCATCGTAATCAAGCAAGCCATCTAGATACTCAGTAAAAGTCTGCACCTTTACCCAGCCGAGAATGCCCTGCGCTCCAACAATTCGCCCCATAACAACCATGGGGTCAGAGGCATTAGGCTTTAACTGTTGCACCAGCGCGCTTAACCAGCTTAGCCACGGCGTCGCTCAATTGCGCACCTTTTTCTTGCCAGTGAGTCACACGGCCTAGATCCAAACGCAAACCTTCTTGGCCTTCAGCAGCGAGTGGGTTGTAAAAACCAACGCGCTCGATGAAACGACCATCACGACGATTGCGTGAGTCAGCTACCACTAAATTAAAGAATGGACGGTTCTTAGAGCCGCCGCGAGACATACGAATGATTACCATAGTCAAAATCCAATATTATTTATTTGGCCAAACGCCAAAGGGCGCGAATTCTACGACACTTTGCCGTTGAATAGCAAGTTAAAAACCTCAAAGGAATCAAGCAACTAAAAACCCGCGTAAGCGTTATGCCTAGCGGGTTTATGATATTTCCGAACTTCCTGCCGGAAACCGTTTTTTGGTGGTGATAGGTGGATTTGAACCACCGACCTCAGCGTTATGAGTGCTGCGATCTAACCACCTGAGCTATATCACCGAAATTTGCCTGCCTCATTTCAAGGAGGCGCGATTTTCCTGATTTTGTCCCCACCTGTCAATTACATGACAAGGTCTTTAACTCACTCTCGGGGAAATTCTTTTGCAAATCGGTAATTTGCCCAGCAATTACGCCATCCAAATGGTTTAGTAAAAACACGGTGTACTTTAATTTGCTTGTACGTTCGCCAATCGTGGCAGTGCGTACGCCCTGCTGCTGCAATTTAGCCAAATATTTTTTGGCCGCATCTTCTGTTTTAAACACGCCCAGAGAAATTGCGTTTTGCCATACACCCACTTCTTGGATAACAAAATAATCCGCGACACCACGCTCTTTTAGTTGCACAATTTTTTGATCTACTAACGCCCGAGTTTTCATTGGCGCGATATAAACCCAATAACCACTGACATAATCCACTTGGCGATATTTCGGCTTTTCATTCAGCTTGATTGTCGCCAACGCCCTCTCAGCACGTTGCAACTCAGTGCCAGAAAACTCTCCCCATTCCATACAACTTTGCTTACCAACGGGCTTCGTTTTTGCAACCACAGTGGCAACGGCAACTGAAGACTGCGCTGGGATTGCAGGCGTGACAGGTGCCACATGGCTCGCCGCAACTGCAGAGACCTCTTCACCCAAATTAATTATTTTTACTTTGTCAGCATTCAGCGATGGCTGTATCGGTGCGCTACTTGCATCCACCAACAAAGCGCCGCCCCACTGCATCACTGCAAAAAACACCAGATTAACGACTAGCAAAAAAACAAATATCCACTTCACCATGCGTGCGACTCTCCAATGATTTGCAAACCATCCAACACAAGACTTTCTTCAAGCTGCACGGGCATATTAAGATACGACTTAATATGCAGCGCAGCGCCTCCGCTCAACACGCAAATAGCCACTTCGTCTCTCGCCAACAATTTATATTGATGCTCAATTGCGCCTACCGTCGCGCGCAGCAGTCCACTTTGAATCGCATCTGCCGTATTGTGGGGAAAGTTTTGCACGCTTCCTGCAATCTCTACTAGTTGCGCAGTGCCCTGCAACAAGCTTTGCTGCATCAAGGTCATCCCCGGCAAAATCACTCCTCCAATAAACTCACCTTGCGCTGATAGTGCATCAATCGTGGTTGCAGTGCCGCAATTAACCACCAAGCAAGCGCGCTGCGTTTTATGCCATGCGGCAATCAGCGCCGCCCAACGATCACTTCCTAACTGAGAGGGTGTGTCATAAAGATTTTTAACGCCACACTGTTCTGTCTGTGCAGTTACAAAGTGCGCAGATGGATAGACATCACGCAAGCGTTGCGAAATTTTATCCCCTGCTACATTAGAAGCAAGAACGCGTGATGACATTGGCAATGCGGCAAGCTCATTCATCATTGCAGACCAGTCGATATTACCCACAGCGCCTCGATGCGCCACCTTGTCGCCTACGACATACGCCCATTTGCAGCGACTATTGCCCACATCAAACAAAAGCACTATGCCTCCCGCAAACTAATTTCACCCGCATTAAATTCTTGCAAACCGTTTTGAGTTTCAACACGCAATGCGCCTGATTCAGACACTCCACGCACCACTCCCTCAATCTGCGCCCCATCGGGCATGTGCATTTTGACTGAACGATTTTGAAACAGATGATAGCTCTCCCACTCATCGCGCAAAGGTGCAAAACCTTGCACCGAAAATTGGTTCAACATTTCCGCCAACTCCTGCAATAGTAACGCAAGTAAATGATTGCGCTCTGGTAGCACTTTCATTATTTGCGCCAGATCACTCACTGGCTGATCAATACGCAGCGCAACCGCCGTCGGCAAGCGCAAATTCATCCCGATGCCAATCACTACCGCACTCGGCCCCAACATATCGCCCTGCGCCTCAATCAATATACCCGCCAACTTCCCCTGCGTATTCAGCACATCATTCGGCCATTTCAAGCCCACGCCCGACACATTGAGTTTTTTTAATGCGCGTATCACCGCCACGCCCACCGCCAAACTTAATCCCGATAAAACAGACAAGCCAAAATTAAAACGCCACAACACAGAAAACGTCAGTGCATTGCCCAAGCCCGAATGCCACGTACGCCCCAAACGCCCGCGCCCCGCGCTTTGCCACTCTACTGCCAACACATTGCCACTCGACATGCCCTGCGCTGCGCGCTGCAACAGCATTGAATTGCTCGACGCGGCACTATCAACAATGTCGATATTAAATATGTGCGGTGTTTTTAATTCGGCGCGCACTGCCGCAGCATCCAACCAAGCAATCGGTTCGACCAAACGATAGCCGCGTCCGCGCACGCTAAACAAAATCAGACCGTACTGCTCAACACCCTGCAATGCGTTATTCACACTGGCGCGCGACACCCCTAGCTGCTTTGCCAACACCTCACCAGAATGAAATTCGCCATCCGCTAATAAGCGCAATACCGAAAAAGTGAGCGTCTTTGGCGCCAATAAGTTTTCTGTATTCATTGCGGCAGATCACCTGCTGCTTTTTGTTTATGCAGGTCTTTATTATGCCCATGAAGAAAGGCCAAAATTTCTGCCTTATGCTGCATCGCGTCTTGGTAGCCCAGCGCAATCAAGGCACGGCAGTAAGTCTTATCGAACAAAAGATAGCTCACCAAATTCGCTCCTCGCCGCCGCATCACACCCACCGAACGAAGCAATATCCGTATTGTCCAGGGCAGGGCGCTTAAGTGACGTTCCGCAATTTCTTCGATTGGCTGACTAGGAGAAATAACCAACACTTCTACGTGACGTAGCTTGGTGTGCTGACGAAGCTCTTTAGGAATAAAACTAACCGTATGATTGATACGACGCAAACGCTCCAAATCCACTTCCATACTATCCAGAAAAATACTGTCTAGCGCATGGCCTG
>JAUYFR010000257.1 GCA_030690855.1 Gallionellaceae bacterium | reverse complement strand
ACAAGCTTTGCTTCTTCCATGTTGATCACCATGCTTTGCATAATGATCGATTCAGCCTGCCATTCCCTCAGACTCATCTCTTGTTGGAAATACGACCTACCTTTAGACTCATTTCATATTGGAAGAGGCTTCCCTTTGTTATTCTTACGATATGATTCTTAGTATGTCCATAGCTCAACTTTTTCAAGCGAAAATGCGTACGCCTTTTGGCGTGGTTGGCATTCATACGGCGGAAGAGACATTGACAGGCATTACTTTTTTGGTGGGTGAACAGGAGGAGTTGGCACCAGCAGATTCATTTGTCTTTGAGGTTTGTTCACAGTTGGCGGCGTATTTTGCTGATGCCAGTTTTCAGTTTGATCTGCCCCTAAAATTAGATGGTACGGTACATCAGCGTAAGGTGTGGCAAGCAATGTGCGAGATCCCGCTTGGTCAAGTTCAAACTTATGGTGCGTTAGCTAAATTGATTCTCTCTAGTCCGCGTGCGGTAGGGCAGGCTTGTGGTAACAATCCGATTCCAATCATTGTGCCGTGTCACCGTGTGGTGAGTCAGTCGGGTTTAGGGGGCTTTATGCATCGTGCAGATGACGGCGCACTGAATATCAAGAAATGGTTGCTAGCTCATGAGCGACGCTGATTTGCTCGATGAGTTTTGTGATGCGATATGGCTGGAAGATGGCCTTTCGCGCAACACACTGGAAAGTTATCGCCTTGATTTAATGAAGTTTTCTGACTGGCTTTCGCCGCAAGGGGTTTCCATCTTGGCGGTTACGCAGGCCGATATTCAAGGGTTTTTGGCGCATCTTTTTACGCAACAAAAAGCCAAGGCGAGTAGCACCAGCCGAGCGATTTCTAGCTTGAAGCGCTTGTTTCGCTATTTACTCCGACAAAATAAAATTTCGACGGACCCCACTTTACAGATTGCCTCGCCGAAGTTACCGCGTAGCTTGCCCAAGAGTCTCACCGAAGCCGACGTCGAGTCACTATTGAATGCGCCAGCCGTTGAAACATTACTGGGGATGCGTGATCGCACCATGTTGGAGGTGTTGTACGCCACAGGCCTGCGCGTGTCAGAGTTGGTGAATTTGACAGTAGCGCAAGTGAGCCTCGACATGGGCGTGGTGCGGGTGATGGGTAAGGGAAGCAAGGAGCGGCTAGTGCCATTGGGTGAGGAGGCATTGGATTGGTTGCAAAAATATTTGAAAGAAACGCGTCCGTTATTGCTATCAGGCAAGTTGAGTGATGCCATGTTTGTAACACAGCGAGGTGGACCGATGACGCGGCAGATGTTTTGGTATCTCATCAAACGCTATGCAAAAAAAGGCGGTCTGGATAAGCCCTTGTCACCACATACCTTGCGTCACGCCTTTGCCACGCATTTGCTTAATCACGGTGCAGATTTGCGCGTAGTGCAATTGCTATTGGGACATTCAGATATTTCTACCACGCAAATTTATACTCACGTGGCGCGCGAAAGACTGAAGGCGCTGCATGCGAAACATCATCCAAGAGGCTGAGTCATTTGAGTTTAATCTTTTGTGAGCTTGTTGAATCGGTGGCTTTCACCGATAATGCCGCGCCTTCGATGTGCTTGTGTTGAGGGAAAACGGCAGGCAATCTGCCTCATAAAAATATCGTGATGGGACGACGCATTGAACATTGATTTTCAACGGGCAGTTGACCGTATCGCAGGCGTACCGATTTGCGGACTACTCTCATGGTTTGAGCGCTTCAAGCGTGCACTTTTCGGCGCGCCAGTCGTTGCAGCGCAACCTAAGCGAATTCTGATTATTCTTCTCTCCGAAATGGGTAGTCTGGTGTTGGCGCAACCTATGTTCGCCAAACTCAAGCAACGCTATCCTGACGCTGCTTTGCACATTTTGATGTTCGCAAAAAATCGTGAGGTATTGGATTTGCTCGACGTGATGCCGCGTGAGCATGTGATTACGCTGAACGATAAATCTTTGGGCCAGTTCATTCCCGACATACTCAATGCCATTCGTTTGATGCGTTCACTTCAGTTTGATGTGGTCATCGACTGCGAGTTGTTTACTCGGGTGAGTAGTATCTTCGCTTACCTTTCTGGCACACCAATACGTGTTGGCTTTTACCCGTATACGCAAGAAGGTTTGTATCGTGGTTCATTTATCACACACCCCGTGATGTACAACCCTTATCGTCATTTGTCGCAACAGTTTATGACAATGGTCGCGGCGATTGAGTCGAGCGGCACGCCGATTGCTAAAGGCGCGTTAGTTGAATTATCTGCTCCCCCTCTGTTGCAATTTGCTGAAGGTGAGTTACAGCAGGTCGGTGAAAAATTGCGGGCAGATTTTCCGGTTTTGGTCGGCAAGAAGTTAGTGTTGGTTTACCCCGATGGAGGTCTATTGCCGATTCGCGCTTGGCCACCTGAATACTACAAACAGTTGTGCGATGCTTTGTTGAAAGACGGATATGCCGTAGCGTTGATCGGCTTGCCGGATGCTAAACCGTTAGCGCAGGAGATCGTTAAACACTGCGCGCACGAAAGTTGCATCGACCTAACTGGCTACACAAAATCGGTGCGTCACTTGTTGGCAATTTTTAATCATGCTGAGTTGCTGATTACCAATGATGGCGGGCCGGGGCAGTTTTCCGCGTTGACGCGTTTGCCAACACTGGTATTTTTTGGGCCTGAAACGCCAGCGCTGTATAGCCCATTGGCGCCGAATATTCATTGTTTGTACACGGCACTTTCTTGTTCGCCATGCCTCACGGCTTACAATCATCGCAATTCGCCGTGTGATGGCAATAACCAATGCTTGAAGCAAATTACGCCCGAGCAAGTGTTAGCGAAGACCCATGAACTATTGGGCGAGGAGCGTGCCGCATGAAATCAGGGCTGAATCTTCGGATAAAAGCAGCCTCGTTGTTGCGCCGTATTTTTTCTAAGCGATTCCTGAAATTTGGTACGGTTGGCGCATCGGGAATCGTTGTCAATCAAGGTGTGTTGTACCTTGCGCAGGAATATATTTTTCATGTGTCGTATGTGCCGGGCGAGGTGAATTGGGTAGGACTGAATTTATCGCTGGGCCTCGCGATATTTTTTGCGACGCTAAATAATTTTTTCTGGAATCGTTTGTGGACCTGGGCGGATCGTAAGCAACACTACAACCGTCCTTGGACATTGCAATTCGGCCAGTACACGCTGTCTTGTGGTGTGAGTATCGCCTTGCAAGTGGTCTTTACAAATTTGATGGCACCGCACGTTTACTATCTCATTGCTAACTTTATTGCGATCGTGGTTACCAGCGTACTCAATTTTGTGTTGAACGATATTTGGACTTTCGGTCGGGTGAAGATGTTGCCGACTTCGCGGGCCAGAAAAAATTCAAAAGACGATGCTGCCTAAGGAAACGCCCTTCCGTTTTGTTTTCTATGCGCTAGCGATTTTGCTGGCGGTATTCACATATTTCTATGCGCTCGATAGCCAGCACATCCCTAGGAATGGGGACGAGATGGTTTACGCGCATATCACTCGTCTAACTGCTGATAGTGGTCATCTGCTGCCCTTGCAGTCTCAGTTGCAAGATATGCGCAACACCAAGCCGCCGTTGTTGTTTTGGCAGGGCATTACCTCGACGCATTGGGGGCATGAATGGACATTGTTGAATTTGCGTTACCCCAGTGTGATTTACACTTTGCTAACGGCGTTGTTGGTTTTTTTATTAGCAAAACGCCTAGCGAGAAATCAGGGTGAAACGGGTGATGACCCAACGGAAACGGGATTTATCGCAGCGCTTTCGTTTTTAGCTTTTTTTAGCACTTATCGTTATGGCCGCCCCTTTCTCGTTAATCCAGCTGAAGTTTTCTGGCTCTTCCTGCCGTTTTTTACTTTACTGTATTGGCGTGCGACCGCATTTGATTCGCGTTTGATTGTGCCGGTATTGCTCGGCGTTCAAGTGGGTATTGGCTTGTTGTATAAATCTTTTGCGTTGGTAGCGCCTGTGAGCCTAGCGCTCTCTTGGTGGTATTTGCATCAGCGTGATTATCGCTTGCAAGCATTCTTGCTTAAAGATTCGTGGAAAGTGGCTATCACCGTGGTGGTCTCTCTAGCATTATTCAGTCTGTGGTTTGTATTTGACCCAGATCCACAAGCAGTATGGCGCGAATTTATTGTGGGTGAGAATGCAGGGAAATTTGATCCTCGCTCGGGTAGCTATTTAGGCAATTTGTTGTGGGGCGGTAGTAGTGTGTGGGCGCTGCTAGTGGGCTACCCGATGAATGCAGGCCTGCTGGCGTTTCCAGTCATTGCGGTATTTTGGAGTGCCTATCGCCGACGCGCATTGCTGAGTGATGCTGAAAAAATGTTGTGGATTTGGATGGCGGTACTGTTCGTTGTGTTCACTGTTCCGAGTCAGCGCACCGCGCGCTATCTGCTAGAAGCCATGCCTGGGTTGGCGGTGTTGTGCGCACTGAGTTGGCAGCGTATTGGCCGTTTTTCTTTTGTACTCAGCTTGCTGTTTGCTGGAATGGTACTCGGGCTCATTGCCTTTTTATCTTGGCGCTTGCAGCTTGAATTACCTCGTGCTGAATTGTATGGCCGCACTTATTGGATATTGTTGTTGGTCACGGCGGTGCTTACGTTAACGGCAATTTTCTGGAGTCGCTATACCCGTGCATTGCTGAGTGTGGTGGCCTTGCTGGTATTGTTGGTGTTGGCCGCATTTCTGCGCCCTTTTGATGGCGCAGCCGGCAACTTTAGCGCGGAGGCACAGAATTACGCCAAAGGCAAAGAGGTGTGGACGCCTTGCAACTTTAGGGCGGTAGATGAGGGTTATCGTTTCTTGTTGCCGGGTGCGCAAGTGCATGGTTATGTTTCGCCGCCTGAGCAAAGTGTGAGTGAGCTGTCTGCGCAATATGCTTTGTTCGCAATACAGATGCCTCTGCAAGAAAAGTGTGAGGGTTGCAAAGTGATTGGCCAGCGCTTAGAGATTCGTAGTCGGCACAGCACTGAAGAAATTAAAAAGATATTTAAGGGTGAAGTATTTCAGCAACTGTTTGTCAAAGAATTGCTAATCGAATCAGCGCAGGCCATGCTTGCACGTCCACTTAAAGAAGCTTGCCGCTGATGTTGTATCACTTGATTTCAAGACGTGGCGCTCTATTGTTTGCTGTTTTAATCGCGTTCGTCGGCGCTTTTTATAGAGCCGGGAGCATTGCACCTCCCGCAAAATTTCAAATCTCATCCCCTATTGGTGTGAGCCCATTAACGCCTCGATTTGAAACCCATTTTGCGTCATCAAAACAA
>JAUYFR010000255.1 GCA_030690855.1 Gallionellaceae bacterium | reverse complement strand
TCGGCAGTCGCCTTGGCAACCATGCCACTGCTGTTATTCCAAAGAGGAAGCTGCACGCTAACGCTGACACCCGTTACATCACGCGGGCCCCCCGCAAGATAATCTCGCTCGCGATAAAGCGTCACGGTCGGATCGGCATGGCGTTGTGCATCAGCGATGGCAATTCCCGCTTGCGTAGCCTCAACATTTTTGCGTGCCACCAATAGCGCGGGATGTGCATCAAGCTCCCGTGTTAGTGCATCAAGGCGGGTGGGCGTTGAGGGCAAGCTAAGCGCTATCGAATCAACTCGTTCGCTACTGGGTAAACCCAGCAGCGTGCGGAAATCACGCAGTGCTTTTTGTTGTAAGCGCTCAGCAACCACAAGAGATTGATTCGCTTCTTCGTTGAGTATGGATAGGCGTTGCTTTTCAAGAGGGGGCAGATAGCGAACCAGTCGATCATCACGAGATTTACGTGATCCATTATTCGAGTCAGCTACAAGTCGAAGCTGTTCTTCCGCAAGTTGACGTTTGGCGGTCGCTAATTGCAACGCATGAAACATCCGTGCAACTTCATGCTCAATTAGTAAACGCTGGTTTAGAAGATTCGCGCGTGAGCTCTCAATGTTCGCTTCCGCAGCGGCACGCTGATGCTCAATTCGCCGCAACGGCACAGGCTGACTGATTCCAAGGCGGTTGAAACTTACCCCACCACTGCCGGTTTCTTGCCCGATACGATCATTTACGCCCAACTCAATACTGGGGTTCGGCCACGCCTCAGCTTGAGTCAATTCGGCATTACGTGCTGCGATGTCGGATTCCGCTGTACGAAGTTCAGGAGCCGTTTCTAGTGCGCGCTTTACACTATCCGCCAGCGTCCAAACCTTAGCGGCTGATGCCACGGACTCTTGCTTTACCGCAGTGGGGTTTTTAACCAGCGATAAATTTTCCGCGTGAGCAGATTCAATAAAGATGACAGGTAGCGTCATCGTGATGAATAGCATGACTAATACAGATTGCTTGACTCGGGGTGGCAGTGCTGCCCCCCGAGTTCGAGAAATATTTCTCGACATGATGATTCCTTTTCAGCCAAGTTCAGCAAACCCGCAAGTTTTAAGACTTGCGGAATAAAACAAGGTCAGACGAAAAGGAAGTTTCTGGGGGGTTTGTAAGGAGGGGCCGTCTCCACTTCAATTAGCGAATAATCACCAGCGGGGATGCCGCCTGAAGTAGCGATAACGGTTGGTGTAAGTAAGGTTTGATCAATCATGCCCGGCAAATGGCTGAGCAAATGACCAATTTGGCTATGGGCTGAATCCCCTTCGCTCTCGTGGTGATGGTGATGATGTGCCGCTACGTCTTCGTGCTGATCTAAGTCACCACTCGCCATTAAGTGAATCTCATCACTATGACTATCTATCATTTCCCATGCAAAACTGGGCGACATGAACGTGCTAAGGAGCACGGCAAGCAGCAAATGCAAAACAGAGGTGGTGAGCTTTGGTGTCATTTGCTGGCGATTCTATCCGGTCATGAGATTAGCGTCATTAAAAAATACTACCCCTCTGCCAACTCGGGATTCTTCGTGTAAGGGTCTAGCTCTTTCGGCACTGGCAATTCGCTTGGCTCTTGTGGGTAAGCTCCCCCCACGGCTTTGTAACGCTTTAACTGATAGACATAAGCCAGCACTTCGGCAACGGCAGTGTAGAGCGCTTCGGGAATAGCCTGCCCTAAATCGGTGTGCTTGTACAAAGCACGAGCTAAGGGTGGCGCTTCTAAAATTGGAATGTTGTGTTCCTTAGCCATCTCTTTAATTTTGGCCGCCATGAAGTGCGTACCTTTGGCAATCACGATAGGCGCGCGCATGCCGTTTTCACTGTACTTCAACGCCACGGAGAAATGGGTCGGGTTAGTCACCACCACATCGGCGGTTGGTATCTCAGCCATCATGCGGCGTCTCGCCATCTCACGCTGCATGCTGCGAATCTTGGCTTTAACTTGTGGATCGCCCTCGGTTTCTTTCGCTTCTTGACGAACCTCTTCTTTGGTCATCTTCAGCTTCTTGTTGTGTTCCCATAATTGGAACGGTACATCTATCGCCACAATGATCAACATGCCCGCCATGATGGCGGCGAAACAACTCCACATTACACTGCCTAAATGCGGAATCGAACGCACCACGGGCTCGCTTATCAGCATCAACACATTGTCTTTATTGTGCCAAATCACCCATGCGCCAATGCCGCCGACCACGATAGATTTGGCGAGGGCTTTAACTAACTCCACCAAGCTATGTGTGGAAAACATACGTCCAATGCCAGCGGCAGGGCTGAGCTTAGAAAAATTGGGGGCTAACGGTTTGAAGGTGAATAACCAGCCATTGAGTAACAACGGAGAAAAAGTGGCGACGACCAGCAGCAATAAAAGAAAAGGTGCAAATGCCAACAAAGTAGCCTGAGCCAAGGCGTGCAGGTGCGGCATCAAAGTTTCAGGTTTGAAAATAATATCGGCATTGAGCGTCATGCCTTCGCGAATTAATTTGATCAGATTTTGCGACAGCGACGAACCCATCAACCACAACCCTGCGCCGCCCGCCATCAAAACAGTGAACGTAGAAAGTTCGCGCGAGCGCGCAACCTGGCCCTCTTCGCGCGCTTGGTCTAAGCGCCGTTGCGAGGGTTGTTCGGTCTTTTCTAAATCACTATCTTCTGATGCCATGACGAATTACTCCATTGGTCATGGCCATTATCGGTATCTTGGCTCAATTTAATGAGATGAACAGGTGGTGAATTACCCTGCTTTTATCTGAAGCGGATACTCAAACTTATCGAAAAACTGGATGTTATTTACTTACTTGCGTAATGTTGTTGCAGCAATTCAAGGAGTTGCTGTGCGAGCTGTTTTTCAATTGTGGCGAAATCAGTTGCGCCACAAAAGTCTTTGATCTGCGTTACGCGCAAGCCTTGATAACCACAGGGGTTGATGCCCGCGAAAGGCGTTAGGTCCATATCGACATTGAGCGAAAGTCCGTGATAGCAACAGCCATTGCGAATTTTTAATCCTAGCGCGCCAATTTTTGCATCGCCGACATAAATTCCCGGCGCGTCTTCACGGCCCAGTGCAGTGATGCCATAGCTTGCCAACACATTGATGACGGATTGCTCCATGAGGCGTACCAACTCGCGCACGTTAATTTTCCAGCGGCGTAAATCGAGCAGGAGATAGGCAACGAGTTGGCCGGGACCGTGATAGGTAATTTGCCCACCACGATCAATTTTAACCACGGGAATATTGTGCGCGTTGAGCAGGTGTTCCGGCTTGCCGGCTTGACCTTGAGTGTAGGTGGGCGGGTGTTGCAGTAACCAAATTTCATCGGGTGTTGTGGCCGTGCGCTGGGCGGTGAATGCTTTCATCGCTTCCCAAGTGGCTTGGTATTCGACAAGGCCCAAAAATTTTAGAACCGGTTTTCGTAGGTCGGGATTTATCCCGACAGGTTCGTTGAAAATCTGTCGGGATAAATCCCGACCTACAAAATCTTGCATCATTAAAGTGCCATGACGACCATTGGATGGTCGCAAAGCTCTTGATAGATGGCATCGAGCTGTTCGCGAGAAGTGGCGCGCACGGTGCAGGTGAGGCTGACGTAGCGCGCAGTTTTGCTACTGCGTGTTTGGATGCTACTGGCTTGAAAACTTGGATCGTGCCGCAAAATCACTTCCATTACTGCCTGCGGGAAGCCTTGTTGGGTTTGACCGAAAACCTTGATGGGAAAGTCGCTGGGGTAGTCGATGAGGCTGTGTTCTAAAGTCATGCGCGCATTACTTCCTGTTTAAATGTTTGATAGAGCGAATGCAATTTGCTGAACATCGCGCCGGGTTTGCCTGTGCCGACAGGTTTCCCATCTAGCGTGGTGATGGCCAGCACTTCTTTGGTGGAGGAGGTCATCAGCAATTCATCGGCGTTGAAAATTTCTGCTTTCATCACCTTGCGAACTTCATGAGGAATGTTATTTGCGGCGGCGAGCTCAAGCACCACATCGTAGGTAATGCCGGGCAACATGAGATGATTTTTGGGCGGCACGGCGAGCACGCCGTTTTTAACTACGAAGATGTTGCTCGCCGCACCTTCGGTCATAAATTCATCATCGCGAATCATGATGGTTTCCATGCAGTCTGCATCAACCGCCATCTGCCGTAACAACACATTGGGCAGTAGTGAAATGGCTTTGATGTCGCAACGCAACCAACGATTGTCTTGTGCGGTAATGGCGCTGATGCCTGTTTGTAGCAGTGCCGCAGATGGGTTGTTGAGCGGATTGCTCATTACAAAAACAGTGGGAGGCACGGGCGGATTGGGGAACGGATGGTCGCGTTTTGCTACGCCGCGAGTGATGTGCAAATAGAGGTACTGATCTTCTGGCGAGTTGTTGGCGATGAGTTGCTGAATGATGTTCGTCCACTCGATTTCGCTATGCGGGTTTTTTAATTGAATGCTGTTAAGGCTGTTGCTCAAGCGA
>JAUYFR010000246.1 GCA_030690855.1 Gallionellaceae bacterium | reverse complement strand
ATGGGATTCCTGAGATTGCCAAAGCAGCAGAAGCACCAATCATTGCTGGAATATCAGAGTCAATTTGGCTATCGGATGACATAACAGTCGCCACGATTTGGACTTCGTTATAAAACCCTTCTGGAAATAAAGTACGAAGCGGGCGATCAATTAAGCGTGAAGTCAGAATTTCTTTTTCGCTTGGACGCCCCTCGCGCTTGAAAAACCCACCAGGAATTTTACCCGCAGCATAGGTGCGCTCTTGATAATCAACCGTTAGAGGGAAAAAATCTTGTTCAGCTTTAGCGTTTTTAGCGCCAACAACGGTTACTAAAACCACCGTGTCGCCTAGACTAACCATCACAGCCCCAGTTGATTGACGAGCGATCTCGCCCGTTTCGAGTGTCAGTTGGTGTTTGCCGTAACTAATTGTTTTCTTAAAGTGGCTCAAGGTTTACCTCTCTTGTGATGACGTAGCGCATCTGCGCGATTTGATAATAACAACGTATAAAATGAAGCGGGCCGCATTCGCGACCCGCTATCCAGCTTTACTTACGTAACTCTAAACGTTTGATAAGCTCACGATAGCCAGCTTCGTTTTTGCTCTTTAGGTAGTCGAGCAATTTACGACGGCGACTAACTAAACGCAACAGTCCGCGGCGGGAGTGATGGTCTTTGCTGTGCTCTTTAAAATGATCTGTCAGGTAGTTGATACGTGCGGTGACCAATGCCACTTGGACTTCAGGGGATCCTGTGTCGCCCTTTGCGCGCTGATAATCGGCCACGATTTGCGATTTTTGTGCCGTGGTAATAGACATTTACTTCCTCTCCAATAAAAAAGTGCGGCATTTTACCCTTTAATGGGCCGCCTACTCAAGTTAATTCAACGCGCCTGAATTCGATACGCTTGCAGCACTTTTAGCCACACTAGCTAGAAGCCTACTCGGTGCCAATCGAGTACCAAGCAACTCTGCTACACCAACAAATTTTCCATTTGAATACAAACGAATCTTTCCATCCTCATAATCTAATTGTTTGCCTAAACGCTGACCTTGTGCCATGCGATGTAATTCTATTTCACTTAATTCGAGACTCGGCATATCTTGCAACATACAATCTAGTGGCAATAAACAGTTAAGTCGCTGCTGATCATCCATTGACGCTAACTGATCTAAAGTATAGGCGTCCTTAAGATCAAATCTGGCTATTGCCGTTCGACGTAAGGCAGTCAGATGACCGCCACAGCCTAACACCTCACCAATATCTTCTCCAAGCGTTCGCACATAAGTTCCTTTGCTACAACGGACAACAATTTCCAACTCATTGCCATCTAAACGCTCCATCCTCAACTCGTGAATAAATACATCGCGCAACGCTCGTTCAATCGTTACACCCTTACGGATATATTCATAAAGAGGTTTGCCCTCATGTTTAAGCGCGCTATACATCGGAGGGAGCTGCTGGCTTGCGCCACAAAATCTTTTCAGCGTTTGCTGTACGATAGCTTCAGTTACCTCAACTGGGCGAGTTTTAAGTACCTCCCCTTCGGCATCCCCTGTAGTCGTCGTTTCACCTAAGCAAATTGTCGCACGATAGGTTTTATCGGCATCGAGTAGACCCAAAGAGAATTTAGTTGCTTCGCCAAAACAGATTGGGAGCAAACCACTGGCTAGAGGGTCAAGCGTTCCGGTATGCCCCGCTTTTTCCGCTTGATACAAACGACGAACCTTTTGCAATGCAATATTTGAGCTTAATTCGAGAGGCTTATCGAACAGCAGTACGCCATCTAAAGGGCGCCAAGAATGAACCATACTGCTATTCCTTCAACAGCTTGGTGTCGCTAGCCACTGCTTGATCAATAAGTTGCGAGAGATGCGTGCCACGCTCAATTGATGCGTCATAAACAAAGTGTAGCAATGGGATGACGCGCAGCTTCATTGCGTGCGCTAATTGGCTACGCAAAAAACCCGATGTTCGATCAAGGCCTTCTTGTAGCTGTTTACTCGCACCATCAAGTGTAGTGTAAAAAACTTTGGCATGAGAGTAGTCCTTTGTGACCTCCACACCGGTGATTGTCACTTTAGTAACGCGAGGATCTTTGACTTCCAAACGGATCAATTGAGCTAATTCACGTTGAATTTGCTCGGCAATACGATCCGTTCTGGCGTAGTCCTTAGCCATTATTACAGTGCGCGTGCAACCTCAACAATTTCAAACACCTCAAGTTGGTCTCCAACCTCAAGGTCATTGAAACTGCGTAACGACAAGCCGCACTCAAAGTTTGACTTCACTTCTTTCACGTCATCTTTAAAGCGCTTGAGTGAATCCAACTCTCCGGTATGAATAACGACGTTATTACGCAGCACACGTACCTGAGAGCCACGCTTAACTATACCCTCAGTAACATAACATCCTGCAATCGTACCCACCTTAGAAATAGTGAACACTTGGCGTATTTCAACCATACCGATCACGCTTTCTTTCTTATCGGGCGTCAACATACCCGACAAAGCGGCTTTGATCTCATCTACCATGGCATAAATAATATTGTAGTAGCGAACATCTACTCCCGAGGCCTCAGCCAAACGACGCGCTGCTGCATCTGCCCTAGAGTTAAAGCCGATAACAATCGCTTTAGACGCGAGTGCCAAATTAATATCGGATTCAGTAATGCCACCCACCGCACTGTGAATCAAATTAACTTTAACTTCTGCTGTAGAGAGTTTCTGCAACGAGCTCGCAATCGCCTCACACGAACCTTGAA
>JAUYFR010000241.1 GCA_030690855.1 Gallionellaceae bacterium | reverse complement strand
TTTAAATCTTATTTGCCCCGATCTCTTTTAATGTATAGACTCACGTCTATACATTTTTTTGGAGAAGTTATGTCAGAAGCTGAGCTTGATATTAAGCAGTGGGGGAACAGTTTAGGGGTGCGTTTGCCCGCAGCGGTTGCGCGGGCGGCTCATCTCCATGCAGATCAACGGGTGCGCATTTCGGTGGAGGGCGAGCAAGTTGTCATTAAGCCGCTAGACGTTTCTCGTTTAACACTAGAGCAGCGAGTGGCTGCTTACGATGTAAAACGGCATGGCGGTGAGCAAATGACGACCACGCAAAATTTGGGAGCAGAGCGTTGGTAGTCGCATCCAAAACTGCGCCGAAAAAACGCTGGGTGCCAGACCGGCAAGAGATTATCTGGATTGATTGCAATCCACAGGTAGGGCGAGAGATGCGCGATGTGCATCCTTTTTTGGTGTTGTCACCACGCGTATTTAATGAGAAGACCTCTCTGGTGATCGGCTTGCCCATGACGACTGCGGAATACAACTCAGATAATCCATTTGCTGTGGCCGTAGGGAAAGCATCGGGCCGTAAAGCAGGGCAAATTAGTTTTGTGTTGTGCCATCAGCCTAAATCTTTTGACTGGCGCTTGCGCAAGGCAAAAATTCATCCACTTAAAATACTGTCTGATGCTAAATTTGCCGAGGTTTGTGAGCGATTAAATCAAATTATTCAAGTAGCCGGCTAAGTTAAAAATATCAAAAACGAAAGCGATTAAATGAGCACACATAAAACCATACCCATCATGCCGGCTGAAGAGATCAGCGAAGGTGATTCATGCAGTAGTGGCGAAGCCTATGCGCTGATGGTGCATGGCGAATCAATGATGCCGGAATTCGCAGAGGGCGACGTCATTATTGTTGAGCCGGATGGCTTGGTGAAAGATGGCTCTTATGTGGTGGCTTTTCATCATGGCGAATACACCATGCGTCAGATGCGTATTCAGGATGGCCGCCACTCGTTGGTGGCACTGAATGAAAATTTCCCTAGCGAAGATGTACCGGGTATTGAGGTGGTTAAAGGGGTGGTGATACAAAAAGCCAAACCGGGGAGACGTAAGGATTCCAAGTTTTACGTTTAAGCTTGGCCTTAGTTTGTATGTGCAGTTTACAGTGCTGAGCTGAGTTAAAATCGGCTCATGAATCTCACCGAACGTTTACATCTCTACTTTCAACTCGCCCGCCTGCATCGCCCCATTGGTATTTTGCTGTTGTTCTGGCCAACGCTTTGGGGGCTGTGGATTGCGAGTGCAGGGCATCCCAATTGGCTGATTGTCGGTATTTTTACTTTGGGTACTGTGCTGATGCGCTCTGCGGGTTGCGTAATTAACGATTATGCTGATCGCGATATTGATAAGCATGTGAAGCGCACCAAAGATAGGCCAATCACTAGCGGTAAGGTGAGCACGCGCGAGGCGTTATTGCTCGCTGCGGGTTTGTCGATCATCGCATTTCTACTCATTCTTCCATTGAATCGGTTGACCCTGCTACTCTCAATTCCTGCCATATTTTTGGCGGCCAGTTATCCTTTTACAAAGCGTTTTTTTGCTATTCCCCAGGCGTATCTTGGTATTGCATTTGGCTTTGGTATCCCGATGGCGTTTGCCGCAACCTTAGGGGATGTGCCGGCGGTGGCTTGGGTGTTGTTGCTGGCAAATGTATTTTGGGCGATTGCTTACGACACCGAATATGCGATGGTCGATCGCGATGATGACATTCATCTCGGCATTCATTCTTCGGCATTGTTTTTTGGCAAATACGATGTGATTGCGGTGATGGCTTGCTATGGCATCACACTTACTTTGCTTGCGGTGGCGGGATTAATGGCAGGGTTAGGACTGGCGTTTTTTGCCGGACTGATTGTGGCTGAGGGGATCACGTTTTATCACTACGGTTTGATTAAAGAAAGAAGCCGCGAAAAATGCTTCGCGGCTTTTCTACATAACAACTGGTTTGGTGCGGCGGTGTTTGTGGGAATTGCGTTGGACTATGTGATGCGTTAAAACTGCTCCTGCAGAGCACATTAGGTTTCAACAAAATACAATCCTACGCTAGGGCTTGGGGTCGGGAACAAATTTCAGCACGTTACCATTGATGCAATAGCGCTTGCCGCTCGGTGGTGGGCCGTCGTTGAATACGTGGCCGAGATGGATGCCCGAGCTGGCGCTCTTAACCTCGACACGACGCATGCCGAGAGAGCTATCGACTTGTTCGATGAGTGCTCCTTTGACCGGGTTGAAGAAGCTCGGCCAGCCGGTGTCACTGTCAAATTTGGCATCGCTACGGAACAAGGGCGCTCCGGTGATCGGATCGACAAAAGTGCCGGGACGCTTTTCATCCAGATACGAACCGGTGCCGGGGCGCTCGGTGCCCTGTTCAAAGGCGATTTTTTGCTGAGCGGGAGTGAGCAGATAATAGCCCAGCCATTTCCAGAAACGCGGTTGTTCGCCGTTATAGCCGGTGAAACGTGAGACCTCTTTACCGTTTTCAAATAACACGATAGTGGGTGTGGCAAACACCGCGCTTTCCAGTGTCCAGCCCTCGGGTGGTTTGCTGCTGAGAGTCCGTGCCACGGCTACTTCAGATCGCCAATGATCGAGAATTTCTGCCTTGAATTGCTTGCAGTAGCCGCAATCTTCGGCCTCAAAAATAATCAGCTGGCGTTTTACATTTAATGTTTTAGGGTCTAGCGGTTTGATGTTCGGCCTGGCGGGAGCTTGCGCTACTGTCACGCCGGGATAACGCACCCCCGTGCCGCCTAGTCCGCAATAGCCATTGGGATTTTTCTTCAGGTAGTGCTGGTGATACTCCTCGGCGGAAAAGTATTTTTTCAGCGGGGCGATTTCGGTAGTGATGGTTTTGTAACCGGCTTTCGTTAGTGCGGCCTGATAGACATCGCGTGTTTTAAGCGCGATAGCTTGCTGTGCTGCATTGCCGGTGTAGATGGCGCTGCGATAGTTGCTGCCGATGTCGTTGCCTTGGCGGTTACCTTGCGTTGGGTCGTGGCTTTCCCAGAATCGAGTCAGCACGGTTGCGAGGCTTGCCTTGGCCGGATCAAACGTAACTTTGACCACTTCGGCGTGATTGCGTTTATTGCTCTGGCCACGTTGCAGGGCAGTTTCGTGCGCGCGAACGGTCTCATAGTCGCCGGCGATGTCGCCGTTGGCGTAGCCGCTTTCGACGGCAATGACTCCGGGCAGCTCGCTCATGTGTTTTTCGGCGCCCCAGAAGCAGCCCATTCCCAGAACGACGCTGTCATTGGCAATAGCGAGTGTGTTCATGCTTAGCAGCCCTAGAGTGAAAAAAAGTTGCAGGTATCGGGTCATGGTTGCTCCAGTTTTATGCGGCTTATGCCGCTCTGGTGAGAGAGGATAATGTGAATTAAGTTCCGGCAAGTTTTTGCGCCATCTCTGAACGCTCACCTGCAAACTCACCCGTGAGGGCAAAACCAAGTAAGTTTTTCGAGTTACCAAAAAATCCTATCTTTACGCCATCGCCGGATGCCAAGAGTTGCCATGTGCCGACGGCATCACGCGCCACAGGTGACAAGGCAACGGGGTGTGCCGGCGCTTTAACCACTACTGGCATGGCAGGAAAAATAACTTTGGCTACTTCGCCATTGAGTACTTTGGCCAGTGCTCTCGCCGCATGCATGATCGGCAAAATATAAGGCAGTACCTTGCCTTCAATCTCGGCACAATCCCCTAGGGCAAAAATAGAATCATCATTGGTGCGTAACGCCGAATCCACTACGATGCCACGATTAACTGTCAGGCCCGCATCACGGGCTAATTGAATGCGCGAGCGCAAACCCACCGCCGAGAGTACGAGATCTGCTTGCAAAATAGTTCCATTGGCGAGTGTCAGTGTGAAGCCCGAGCTCGCTTTGTTCATGCTTTGTATGGAAGTGCCAAAATGCCAAGTGACGCCGATTTTTTCCAGCGGTGCGAGCAGTTGCCTGCCCGCTTGTTCCGGCATCAGGCTGGCAAGCGGATAGGCGCTTGGGTCGATCACGGCTACGGCGTAGCCTGCGGTGGCAAGATCATTGGCAAACTCACAACCGATGAGTCCGCCACCCATGAGGGCAACTGACTTCGCGTTTTTGAGTTGCTCGCGAAAAACCGCGTAATCAGCCAAGTCGTTCACGGATAAAACAGCTTCCGCAGCATCGCCTTGTAGTGGAATGCGAATAGGGTCGGCGCCCAGTGCCAGCACCAATTTTTCGTATTCAATTTCGCCAGAAACGGTCACTAATTGTTTGCGCTCACGATCAATGCTACGCACCTCGGTATTCGCCAAGAGTTTAATGTCCAGCTGCTTCGCCATCCCCGCCGCTGGCGTCTGCACCAAACTGTTGATGTCCTTTTTCTGTGCAAAGGCATTCGATAGCATGGGTTTTGAGTAGCTATCTCCGCTGTCACGTGAAACCAAGGTGATAGGAATTTCACGATTCAATTTTCTTAATTCGCGGATGACGGTGTAAGCCGCCATTCCGCTGCCAACGACCACGATCGGTTTCACGATCACTCTCCTTTAATCTCTTTGGGTAAATTCCCCGCCCCTTAGGGCGTCGTGTTTTTTGTAGGTTGGGTTTTAACCCGACGCTTTTGCTGCGATTCACTCAACCCCGTCGGGTTAAAACCCAACCTACGAAAATCCAGCTACCCAATATCCAGTAGCTTGCGTCGGGACGGTTTATTTTGTTGGATGCTTAAATTTCTACCATTTCGAAGTCTGCTTTTGCTACGCCGCAATCAGGACAAGCCCAGTCTTTGGGGATGTCTTTCCATGCGGTTCCGGCTTTGATTCCTTCAGCTGGCAAGCCAACTGCTTCGTCGTAAATGAAACCACATACTACACATTGCCAAACTTTCATGATGTTCTCCTTAAATTGATAATTAAAGTTTTTCCAAAACTGCGCTGTACTGGTTCGCATGGCGCTCTTCTACTTTTGCCAATGCGGCGAAACGTTTTGCTGCTTTTTCTAGCGTTGCTTTAAACATTTCAGCGTGTTCTTTTGATTCGTCTATCTGCTGCTTGATTTCGCCCACGGCGGCAGCATGGCCTTCCTGTTGTGCGGTTTTGAGAAAACTAGGGTACATCTCGGTGTATTCGTAAGTCTCACCTTCAATCGCCATTTGCAAGCAGCGTGCGGTGTTCATTTCGGCTCTTGGGTATAGCAAGTCAAGATGCCCCAGTGCGTGTTGCACTTCTTGTGCTGCGGTTTCTTCAAACACGCGCGCAACTTCTTCGTGGCCTTCAGCGCGAGCGATTTTGGCAAAGTAACGGTATTTGGTATGCGCCATTGATTCGCCGGCAAAAGCCGCTTCTAAGTTAGCCATGGTTTTAATTTCAGGTCGGTTCATGTCGATTCTCCTTTGGGTTAAACAAACTGTGGTGTCTGTCCACGGCCTGCACTGTACGGGTGTAATCCTTATAAATCTAATTGATTGTTTTAACTAGGGTGATTTACTATATAAATCACTTAGGAGGCTGAAATGACACTCAACGAACTACGATTTATTGTGGCGGTGGCGCAGGAGCGCAACTTCAGGCGTGCGGCAGAGCGTTCTTTTATCAGCCAGCCTGCGCTGTCATTGGCGATACAAAAATTAGAAGAAGAGCTGGCGATCAAAATATTTGAGCGGGGTAAGAGTGAAGTCACTCTGACGCCGGTGGGCAGTGCCGTTGTGGAGCAAGCGCAGCGTGTGCTGGAAGAGGCCGCGCGCATCCGGGAAATTGCCAAGCAGGGGAGCAATCAACTCACTACCCCATTGCGTCTTGGAGTGATTCACAGCGTGGGCCCCTATTTATTGCCGGATTTAATTCCCGCCCTGAAAAAGTTCGCCCCTGAGATGCCGCTGGAAGTTGAAGAAAATATCACGGCAAATTTGGATGTTTTACTGCGTAACGGCAAGTTGGACGTGATTGTGATTGCCTTACCCTTCGGCGATGCCAGCATCCTCACCCATGCGCTGTATGACGAAGATTTTGAAGTGGTGGTGAGTACAGAGCATGGCTGGGCAGATCGTCGCAGCATTAAGGCGCAAGAGCTAGCGGAAGAAAAGGTGTTGTTGTTGGATTCGGGGCATTGCTTCAGCAATCAGGTGGCCGAGGCTTGCCCTGATCTTAATCGCAAGGGCGCGGATATTCAGAAGGGCACTTCGCTTGAAACGATTCGCAATATGGTGGCCTCTGGCTTGGGTATCACTGTGCTGCCAGCTTCGGCGAATAGCCCGCGTTACCGTAGCCGATTGCTAAAAATTATTCCGTTTGCCAAACCCATTCCATCAAGACGCATAGCTTTGGCTTGGCGTAAAAGCTTTGCGCGTACACAAGCGATTGAGGTGCTGATTCAGGCAGTGGCAAGCGCCAAAATTGTGGGCGTTAAAAAACTGGGTTAAGTTGCTTAGCGCTGTTTGATTTGAAATAGGCAGAATGTGAACGGCTGCTCGGCACCCCACGGAGTGACATGTGTTGCGCGTTGGTTTTTGAGCATGGTGAAGTTGTCACCCAATGTTGTTTGCAATTGTTCGGCACTGTAACGCATCACGGGTAGGCCGCTGCATTGCTGCGGGCCATCTTCCGCGAAGGTGGCAATGATGACAAAGCCAGATGGTTTTACAGTCTGTAATACTTGTTTGATGTAGGCTACCTGCTGTTCAGGCTCAGTTAAAAAATGAAACACTGCGCGATCATGCCACACGTCGAAGTGATGAGCGGGGAGTGCGGCCTGTGTGATGTCAGACTCTATCCATTGCACGGAATTTGCCGCATCACCCAAGCGTTGACGCACGACATTCAGCGCGGCACCTGAAAGATCAAGTGCTGTAATGTGGTGGTAGCCATTTTGCAACAAGTCATCCAGCAAGACGGACGCGCCGCTACCGACATCAATGATGTTGGTATCTTGGTTAAGGCCTGTCGCTTGAATCATTTCCAATGACACATCGGCTCGCGCTTGAAACCAACCCACGGCTTCAACGGCTTTAGTGCTGTAGACGTTTTCCCAATGTGTTTTTTTTGGCATATCGATTTCTACAAGTTAAACCCAGTCTTGTGGCACTAAATATTTATCGTATAGCTCGGCCTCTGGCGTGCCGGCTTCGGGATGCCAGTCATAGCGCCATTTCACCAGCGGCGGCATAGAAAGCAAGATGGATTCAGTGCGTCCATTGGATTGCAAGCCGAAGATGGTGCCACGGTCGATCACTAAATTAAATTCCACATAACGGCCACGACGATACAACTGGAAATCGCGCTCGCGCTCGCCGTAAGGCATGTCTTTGCGTTTTTCCAGTAAGGGCGCATAAGCCTCAAGGTAGTGGTTGCCAACACTTTGTTGAATCGCAAAGCAGGTATCAAAATCAGGGGTGCTGAGATCGTCAAAGAAAATGCCACCCACGCCGCGCGGCTCGTTGCGATGCTTGAGGAAGAAATATTCATCGCACCATTTTTTATAGCGCGCATGGTAATCGCCATTAAATGGAGTGAGAGCGTTTTTACATGTTTGATGAAAGTGTTTGGTGTCTTCTTCAAAACCGTAATACGGCGTGAGATCCATGCCGCCACCAAACCAAAACACTTTTTCGCCATCTGGTTTGTGCGCCATGAACATACGCACGTTTGCGTGAGAAGTCGGTGCGTAAGGGTTGCGCGGGTGCATCACCAGTGATACGCCCATCGCCTCCCAACTGCAACCCGCTAACTCTGGGCGATGTGCGGTAGCAGAGGCCGGCATCTTATCTCCCTGCACATGAGAAAACGCGACTCCGCCGCGTTCCAATACATTACCTTCTTCGATGATGCAGCTAATGCCTTCGCCCTTGCCAATGCCGCCACTACCTGTGGCGCGCGTCCATTGGTCGCGCAAAAAAGGTTTGCCATCGATTTTTTCGAGTCCTTGAACGATCTGTTCTTGTAAGCCGAGTAGGTATTTTTTTACGGCGTTTGAATCAATGTTGCTCATGTTTTCTCCGGTGGTTTTCTCCCCTCGCCCGCTGGAGGGAGAGGGGGTGGGGGAGAGGGGTTCGTTAATACCACCCTCTCCCTCATGGGAGAGGGGATTGGTTATTCGGGTCACCTCAAATAGAGGCAACACACAATTATTTGCGCACGATTCTATCATCCGACCATGCGCGGATAGTCGAAGGTTGTTTGCGTTTTCCGACGCGGCCACGTAGCACCCAAACATCTTTGCCAAACAAGCGTTGGCATTCAGCATAAGTTTTTGCGGGGCGCATGCCGCCGCGATTTGCACTGGTGGAAACTAGGGCGCTGTTGACGCTATGGCATAAATTTTTTGCAAACGGATGCGCGGTAAAACGAATAGCCAGTGTGTCATGTTTACCGCGAAGCCAGTGAGGGCAGGAAGGCTTGGCGGGCATTAAGTAAGTAATTGCTTGCGCACCATCGTGTTTGAGTTTGATTTGCTCAATTTTTGTAACATTTTGAATATATTGATTAATTTGAAAATATCCAGAGGCAATGAGGATTAATCCTTTGTGCTGTGGGCGGCGCTTTAGTTGAAGAATGCGCTGCACCGCTTGGCGATTAGCCGGATCGCAGCCTAAGCCATAACATGATTCCGTAGGGTAGGCGATGAGGCCGCCGCGCTTGAGGTGAGCGGCGAGGGCGCGAAAAGAAAACGCGGTACGCTGCACGAATTACTTTTTATGCTGGATCGCGCGCCAACCAATATCACGACGCATTTGCATGCCATCAAAGCGGATTGTGTCGGCGATGTCATACGCATTTTTTTGCGCATGTCTAACCATGTCACCTAGTGCGACGACGCACAGCACGCGTCCGCCATTGGTGACAACTTTATCACCCTGTGTAGTTGTGCCAGCGTGGAAGACATGAGCATCTTGCAGCTTTTTCGGTAGGCCAGTGATGATATCTCCCTTGCGAGGGGTGTCGGGATAATTGGCAGCCGCCAAGACAATGCCCAGTGCGGTACGTCGATCCCATTCGGCTTCTACCTTATCCAAGGTTCCGTCAATCGCATGTTCCACGATGGCTGCGAAATCGCTCTTCAAACGCAGCATGATCGGCTGCGTTTCTGGGTCGCCCATGCGGCAATTGAATTCGAGTACTTTGATGCCGCCATCGGGAGAAATCATCAGGCCTGCATAAAGAAAGCCAGTGTAAGTAATGCCTTCGCTCTCCATGCCGCGCACCACGGGTTGAATCACTTCGCGCAATACTTTTGCGTGGATCGTTGGTGTGACCACGGGGGCAGGAGAATAAGCGCCCATGCCGCCAGTGTTCGGGCCGTTGTCACCATCCAACAAGCGTTTGTGGTCTTGGCTGGTAGCCATTGCCAGCACATTTTTGCCATCGACCATCACGATAAAGCTGGCTTCTTCCCCTACTAAGCACTCTTCAATCACCACCCGAGCGCCGGCATCACCAAATTTATTATCGGACAGCATGGAATCAACTGCAGCGTGGGCTTCATCCAGCGTCATCGCCACCACCACGCCCTTACCTGCCGCCAAGCCATCGGCCTTGATCACAATCGGTGCGCCCTGTGCCTTGATATACGCGTGCGCTTCGTCGCTATTGGCAAAGGTCTGATAAGCCGCAGTAGGAATACCATGACGCAGCATAAAGGCTTTAGCAAAGTCTTT
>JAUYFR010000238.1 GCA_030690855.1 Gallionellaceae bacterium | reverse complement strand
TTTAAATTGCACGTGTCGGCGAGTTTGGGGGTGACCTTCTATCCACAAGGGAACGTAGAAGAGGCGGATCAGTTATTGCGTCAAGCCGACCAAGCGATGTATCAAGCCAAACAAGCCGGTAAAAATCGCTACGCACTGTTTAATCCAGAGCTACCCGTCATTACGATGATTGAATAAACCTAAGCCGGACAAGCCGAAACCCCAAAGGTGATTTTCGTAGGTCGGGTTTTAACCCGACAACCATTGGTGTATTTAACGCGTTTTGTCGGGTTAAAACCCGACCTACAAAAAAATCTTGTCACGCTTTGACATCATTTGACTGGTAAGAGACTAAAAAACTTAGTTAGCCACAGAGAGCACAGAGGAGAAACAAATGGTTATCGCAGAATTGCGATTCACCTTTTGGGTGCACCAGCAAAACATGGAAATCCCATGTCATTATCTGTGAACTCTGTGGCTTGAATTGAGGTTTTTAGGATAAATAATTTTTTTCTTTTTTCTTTTTTATTATGTCTGCCATCCACGCCTCGCAACTCACTTTTTTTGCCGTACACGCACCGTTTGATCGCATGGAGCCTGCCCATTTGATCTGGATGTTAGAGCGAATGAAACTTGCCTATTACGCGCAGGGCGAAGTCATTGTCTCGCCCGAGGTGGGGGCCGTAGAAAATTTCGTGGTGATCAAACAAGGTTTGGTGCATGGCGAGCAAGACGTCGCCCATGCCGCGGAATCAGACCCTTGGATGGAACTAGCGGAGGGCGAATGTTTTCCACTAGGTGCTTTGCTTGCACAGCGTGCGGTGGCGAGCACTTATCGAGCGGGGACCGATACATTTTGCTATGAATTGCCGGTAGCAGATTTTCATACGCTGTTGGGAATGAGCGCACCATTTCGCGACTTTTGCACGCGCCGTATCGCCAACCTGTTAGAGCATTCCAATCAGGTCATTCAGGCACAGTACACACAATCAAGTGCCGAGCAGCAATCGTTAACCAGTCCGCTGTTGGCCATTATGCGTAGCGATCCCATTACCTGCTCACCGCAAGCCAGTGTGCGTGAGGTGTTAGCGATGATGCATGAACTACGCATCAGTTCGATGGTTGCGGTTGATGATGAAGGCCGGCCGCTGGGTATTTTGACGCTACACGATGTGTTGGAACGTATTGCTTTGCCGCAGATTGATGTAAATCAACCCGTGATTTCTGTGATGAGTACACAGCTGATGTTTTTGTCACCACAGGCATTGGCGCACGAAGCTGCCATGATGATGGCAAAACAGGGCTGCGGGCATGTGCTGGTTATCGAAAATGAACGGTTAGTTGGGTTGGTGACTGAGAGATATCTTTTTGCGCTACAGCGAGTTGGCTTGCGCCAAATCGGCTCAACAATACGGCACGCTGAAACCGTCGATGTTTTGCTACGGGGGGCAGCAGATATCCGTCGCATGGCTCATAACATGATGGCGCAAGGCGTGGCAGCAGAACTTTTGACCCAATTTATTTCCACCTTTAATGATTTATTGACGGCCCGCGTGGTCGAGTTGGAGTTTGCGAATAGTGGTCTTGGCACATCCCCATTGGCTGATCGGCTGTGTTGGATGGCACTGGGTTCAGAAGGTCGGTTTGAGCAAACGTTTAGTACGGATCAAGATAACGCGCTTATCTTTACCCTGCCTGAAGGCATGACGGCGAACCAAGTGCGCGAGCAATTGTTGCCACTCGCGCTGCACATCAACAATACTTTGGATGCCTGTGGCTTTCCTTTGAGCAAAGGCAAAATCATGGCATCCAATCCGCAATGGTGTTTGTCCCTAGATGAATGGAAGCTCGCCTTTGGAAACTGGCTGACTAATGGCACACCGGAAGCGTTGTTGCATGCGTCGATCTTCTTTGATTTCCGCTCTTTGTATGGCGCTCACGCGCTGGCCGAGGAGTTGCGTAACTGGCTAGCAAGAAGTGCCAGTGGCAACACGCGTTTCTTGCATCAAATGGCTGAAAATGCCATGAGCATTCGTCCGCCTTTGGGTGTGGTACGCGATTTTGTGGTGGGAAAAGAAAATAAGCTCGATTTGAAATTAAACGGCGTAACGCCATTCGTCGATGCGGCACGTATTTTTAGTTTGGCGGCGGGGGTGACACACACCAATACCTTGCAGCGCCTTCGTGCGAGTGCCACGAAACTAAAAATTCACTCATCCGAGATTGATGCGTGGATTAATGCCTTTTTGTTCATTCAAGTGTTGCGCATGCGCCATCACGACGAAAAAAAGGTTCAGGGCTGTAGCGATGACAAGCTAGATAACAAGATTGATCCGGAGCAGTTAAACGAGCTCAATAGACGGATTTTGAAAGAAGCATTTCGTCAGGCGCGCAAACTTCAAGCACGTCTCGCATTGGAGTATCACCTATGAGGCTGGAATTGAAAATTGCCTTTCACGTTTGTCCTTTCTCCCGTTTGCGGGAGATAACCAGCGACTTGCCCGCTAGCGGGCTTAGTCGAATGGCTAGTAGTTTCACAGAGTTAGAGAGAGGGAAGCGAGTATGGGGCGTTTGACCATCTTGAAGAGAGGTTCTCATGCTTGCTAGGTTCGCTCGGCTCATTGGAATGGGGCCTGAGCTGTCCGAGCAACAGCAACAACGCCTGAGAAATTGGCGTGACTTGCCGCGTGGCGATTTGGCTGCTCCCCTGAGTCAAACTCGCTGTGTAGTGGTGGATGTGGAAACCAGCGGTCTAAATTTAATGGAAGATCGACTTATTTCCATTGGTGCGGTGGCGATGGTGAATGGTCGAATCGCATTGGGTGATAGCTTTTCGATTGTGTTGCAGCAATCGACGGTGAGTAGCAAAGAAAATATTTTATTGCACGGTATCGGCGGTTCAAATCAAACTGAAGGTGTGCCTGCAGCGGATGCTTTGCTCGCCTTTTTGGAGTTTTTACAAAAAGATCCGCTCATCGCATTTCATGTCACCTTCGATCAAACGATGATTCAGCGGGCCATGCGCCAATACCTTGGTTTTAAATTCAAACATGCTTGGTTGGATTTGGCCTACCTTATGCCGGGATTAAACCCACCACTGGCTTCTCGCTATCGCTCATTAGATGATTGGATTAATCACTTCAATATACGCAATGATGCTCGTCATAACGCCTTAGCCGATGCCCTAGTGACAGCGCAGTTATTTCAAGTTGCCAGCGATCAGGCAAAAAACAAAAAAGCCAATAATTACAAGGCGTTATGTGACCTTGAAAGCGCCCAGCGCTGGGTTAGCGCCGTTAGTTAAATCTTGGGATTTTGCTTGACACGTGGCAGCCCTTAGTCCTTCCTCTAGTTCGCATTGCATTCTCTGTAACCTTCACGTAATCTCGCGCCCGTTGTACTAGTGAGTCAGTGTTTTTTTAGCTGATTTTTTTGAGTCTTCAGGGAGAGAAAATGTCTAATCCGAATATTAATTGGGCGGCGATTGATACCCACCCCAAATTCCAAGCATTACATCGCAAGAAAACTGTTTTCTTA
>JAUYFR010000230.1 GCA_030690855.1 Gallionellaceae bacterium | reverse complement strand
TTGCTAGCCATTGGATGGTTTTGGTTTAACGGCATGAGTGCACTTGAGATTGCGCGAAAAGCCGGTAAACAGGCCTGCATCAAAGCGGAGGTCCAGTTCCTTGACGACACGGTTGCCAGCACCAGCCTAGAATTAGTTCGCAATGATGATGGTCGCAGAGTGTTTCGACGAGCCTATCGCTTTGAGTTCAGCGAAACGGGAAATTCAAGAATTGAAGGCAGGATAGTCATGCTGGGCGACCAAGTTAAATCAGTTACCCTTGATCCTTACCAGATTATGGCTAATGGTATTGAGACACTGTGATTAAAAAAATTGATAAGTAAACTGTACTCTATCGAATGCCGTATAAAATATGACCAACGGGTTCAACTCGCAAATTTACGAATAAAAAATCGAAAGTAATAAACGCTAATACCGAGATTAATCATGCCTAAAATTACTATATTTTTTCCCAAAGCAGGCGAAATAGCCCATCACGGCGTGGTGCAAGCCTCTGGGGCAGCCTCCATTGAAGATGCAGTTGCTTTGATGGAGAGCAACAACTTAAGTGATGTCATCTATAGCATCGGTGAAGTGCATGCGATATTTACCGTTGAAGACTTGATGAAGTATCGCCATCAAGGCCGCAATATGTCAGCCAGTCTTAATGAACTCACTCATCGCCAATTAATTTACGTCAATGAAGGTGACAACATACTCAACTTGTTGCCACTTTTTGACGATGGTCGCTGCCGCTATCTGGGTGTAAAAAATGCTGCAGGGGTTTTAGACGGGATACTTTCTTACTCTGATGTTTTAGCTTCTGTTGATCCCGCAGTCATGATGGAGCGCAGAACCTTGGCCGACGTGTTAGGCAAAAGTCGCGTCGAGATGATTGATGCATCCACCAAAACGCAAACCGTATTAGAGCAATTAATTTATGTCGAAGATGCCATTCTCATTGCCGAAAACGGCAAATTAGCTGGGATTGTTACGGCGATAGATGTCATTAAAATGATTCGTGATGGCGTCGATATGTCGCTCCCTATTCGCAACTATATGACCCAGCCGGTTAGAACGATCACTCAGCGCGCAACCATTAAAGCGGCGATTGAACACCTCAAGGAAAATCATTTTAAACGCGCGATCGTGGTTGACGATCACAATGATGTGATTGGGCGCATCACACAGCGTGAACTGATTGGCATTACCTACGGACGCTGGGCTGAGTTAATGAAATTACACGCCCATGAGCTAGGTGAGCTAGTGCAAGTATTGGAATCAAAAAATCAAAAATTACAGCAGGAATCGCTCACCGACCCACTCACCGGTGCCGGCAATCGCCGCTTACTTAATCAAGCCATTGAAGCTGAGATTGGGCGCTTTTATCGCCATGAAATGACTGCATTCTCAGTCTTACTACTCGATATCGATTTCTTTAAAAAGATTAATGATGCCTTTGGTCACCCAGTGGGTGATGAGGTGCTCAAAACGCTCAGTAGCCGGACAAAAAGACTTTTGCGAACCTCAGATGTTTTTGCACGCTGGGGGGGTGAGGAATTTGCCATTTTATTACCTACTGCCGACCTAAAAGCAGCCAGTATTTTGGCAGAACGAATTCGTGCTGAAATTGCCGACAACCTCATCTCTGAACATCAAGTCACCGTGAGCATTGGTGTCGCAGAATACCAACGCGGTGAGTCGCAAGAGGGTTTGTTAGAGCGAGTCGATATTGCACTGTATGAAGCTAAAAATTCTGGGCGCAATAAAGTAGTGACCGCAGATTAAACAACTGGCGGGTGAATCTTCGACATATCGCAAAGAATACCTGCCTCTGCACCCACCATCAGCATGACTAATTCAGTCTTGCTTCGTAAAAGGCCAGCGATGTCTCTGTAATCATCGGGAAGCGCCGCGTCATCCCAGCCATTCGCAGAGTGTCGCGCCAAATTGACCGCAAACACCACATTGCGAACACGCTGCTGGGTAGCACATTCATCATCCATTAGCGTCAACAGCAATTCCGGTAAGTGCCATGATTTGACTAACTGTTTTTGCAAGTCATGAAAGTTAAATCCAAAAACTTGCTCTTGTAAGGCACTCGTACGCAAGGTTTTATCTGCTTGCTGCATTGCGCGAATATGTAGCATTTCTTTTGGCGCGAAGCACCACATCAGCATATCTGGTAGATCATGCAACAACGCGGCAACTCGAATATCCTCAAAGTGCAAATCACTTAAACGGACAGCCCAATCGTAGGCGTAGGAAGAAGCGCGATGCGAGCGATGGATCAGATGCAACAACTGGATCAGCGCCTCTATGTCGTCTTTTAACACCTCTTGCACCAATGGTTGGGGCGGAATTTTGTCAAAAAAAGCATTCACCCCCATCATGATGAGCGCCTGTTCTACCTGCACTACTTCGCTGGTCTGGCTACGATGTTTATGTTGCTGCAAATAGCGGAGCACTTTCGCGGTGAGCATAGGGTCAACCGCAATCACCTGAGCCACGCTACGTGCGCTCAATTTATCTTCGTTTTCACGCAAGTGCGCCAAGTCGCGCGCCGTTTGCTTCAACAATGGAATTTCAGCTTGGCTAAAAAATATGACCCAGCTTTCTAAACTCTTTTTTTCTTGTTGCATAAAATCTCCCAACATTGCGCTTTAATCAGCCGTAAACGAAATCAATTCTGCACTGCCCGCGCGCCTGCGCGTACATCCAGCGTTTCCATTTTAACGGGATGCCTAGGTAATGTACCTTTCATCGCTTCCAGATATTGCCGTAGCGAAACCAATTCATATCCCTGCGCTTTCCATCCTATCAGCAGTTGCTCGAATACGGACAGCCATTTTCCACCCTCCAACTCTGCTCGCAGTGTAAAAACATGGCCGGTACTAGGTGCCTCTTTTGTAAATGCTAGCAAATGTTCTGCGACGGTTGTTGGG
>JAUYFR010000227.1 GCA_030690855.1 Gallionellaceae bacterium | reverse complement strand
CTAATATTTGGGCGAAATCAGAGTGAATTTAGGTACCGTTTCCAATCAAAAAACGGTCCTGGATCGGTCTTTCGTCCAGGGGCAATATCTGCATGACCAACGATCTGCTTGAGCGGATAGTTGCGCTGTAAGCGGCGAGTTAAATATTGGAGTTTTTTATACTGCGCATCGGTATAAGAAACCGAGTCACTTCCTTCTAGTTCGATACCCAAAGAAAAATCATTGCAACGGGTTTTGCCCCACCACTCTGACACCCCTGCATGCCAAGCTCTTTGATTACATGAGACAAATTGTGTTATTTCACCATTTCGTCGAATAAAAAAATGTGCGGAAACCTTAACTCCGCGCAGCCTTTCATAGTAGGGATGCTCGTCACAATTTAGGGTGTTGGTAAATAACCGCTCCACACCGCCCCCTGAAAACTGCTCTGGTGGCAAACTAATACTATGAATTATTAGAAGATTTGTTTTTTGATTGGGAGGCCTCGCATCAAAATTAGGCGATGGAACTCGGCGTACTCCACTTAACCACCCGCATGCGTTGATCTTCACTCAGCGCTCTCTTTGTCAGTAATCGACAGCCGTTCCATGCGATAGCGCATCGCTCTGAAGGTCACGCCTAATATTTTTGCGGCAGCGGTTCGGTTAAATCCGGTCTGATTCAGTGCCTCTAAGATCGCCTCACGCTCAATTCGATCTAAATAATCCGTCAGCGGATATTTCCCCCCCGACATCTCTGGACCGCCTGATGCCACAGCTCGCTCCTCCGGCTCAAGCTGCAAGTCGACAGACATAATTACTTCTCCGCTACGTAATGCCAAAGCACGCTCAACGATATTTTCGAGTTCGCGTACGTTGCCTGGGAAGTTGTATTTCGCCAGTTCCTTTATTGCGGACTCAGAAAATCTAACTGCCTCCCCTCCGCTCAAGCGCTTTAGGATTTGACCGGCAATTTCGCCAATGTCTTCTCGCATTTCACGTAACGCTGGCATCAACAAGGTGATGACATTCAAGCGATAAAATAGGTCTTGCCTAAATTTACCGTGTTGCACACATTCAGCTAAATTATGGTGTGTTGCGCTGATTATACGTACATCAACAGGCTCTTCCTCAGTCGCACCAACCTTGCGCACACGTTTTTCTTGAATAGCTCGCAGCAACTTAACCTGCATATTAAGTGGCAAGTCTGCCACCTCATCTAGTAGCAACGTGCCGCCACTCGCCGCCTGAAAAAAACCATCTCTATCTTTCTCTGCCCCGGTAAACGCGCCCTTACGATAACCAAAAAATTCACTTTCCATCAAATTCTCTGGGATCGCCCCGCAGTTCACCGCGATAAATGGCTGCTCGTGCCGCGCGCTTTTTTCCACGATTAAGCGTGCTGCCAATTCCTTACCGCTACCCGATTCACCGCTAATGTGAACGGGTGCTTGACTCCTTGCTACGCGCTCAATCAAATCTCGTACTTTTTGTAATGCTGATGAGCGCCCCAACAAAATCGGAGCCCCTGCTTTTATCGTCGTCTGTTTTTCAGGCAATTTTAAAGCTGATTTTACGAGCGTTCGCAATTGATCTAACGCGATTGGTTTTGATAAATAATCAAACGCGCCCGCCTTCAAAGCTGCGACAGCATTTTCGGCATTGCCATGCGCAGTAATCACCGCAATAGGAATATCTAGATTTAGCGCAGCAATGTGACGCACCAACTCCAGTCCGTCACCATCAGGCATACGCATATCGGTTAAACAAAGTTCAAAGCTAGAGCGCTCAAGCTGCTGAAACGCCTCTCGCACATTGCTAGCTCGTGCCACCTCTAGCCCCATTGGGATCAGTGCCAACTCCAACAGCTCCAAAATATCTGGCTCGTCGTCCACCAACAGAACGCGCGGAATTTTTGACCTGTCTGACCGTTTATCAGTGCTCATTGTTTACCCCGAATACGATTTGGAAGCACGCCCCACCTTCAGCTCTCGTGCTGTAATTCAAAGTTGCCCCATTGGCCTCGCACAGTTCACGCGCAATATATAAGCCCAAACCTGTACCGCCGGATTCTGTGGTGAAAAATGGTTCAAACAGTTTAAGCGTAGTCTCAGCATCAATCCCAGGGCCATTGTCCATAACATCTAGCAAGACCCTCCCCTCGTCATTGCGGCTAATCCGCAATTCGACATCTCCTGCATTGCCTTGGCAGTATCGAATAGCGTTTTGACATAAATTCCATATTACTTGGTCGAAATGACCACCATCAAACATAATTTTGCACTCACTCAATAGCTCAGTCTCAATTACCGACACGGACAATCGTAACGATTGGATGATCTCCTCCACCAAGCTTGGCAAGCGTTGCGCCAAATCAATTTCCTCCGCGTTCACTCGATCCCGACGATTCAACTGCATCACGTCCTGCACAATGCGATTGAGTCGCGCGGTATTATCCAAAATGATTTGAGTTAATCTGGCTTGCGCTGAAGTTATTTGCCCTTCTTTCAGTAGCTCTGCCGCATAACTAATTGATGAAAGAGGATTTCTTACCTCGTGAGCAATATTGGCGGTGAGCCTGCCTAACGCCGCCAATTTTACTTGCTGTGCTTGATCCTGAACTCTTTGCATATCTTCCAGCACAATCACCACGCCCCAAAAACTTTCGCGCTGCACGGCTGAAAAACGCACTCGAACCAATCGATGCGTATCGGGCAATCGTAGTACTTCATTCCCCAATGCGCTGTTTTGCCGCCAAGCAGCAAATAATGCCGCTAGCAGAGGCGAATATCTTTCTAATTCAATTTTGTTTTCAAGTGCAAAGGAAATACCCAACAAGCGCTCTGCACTTGGATTACTTTGACGCACTATCCCACGCTCATCAACAACTAACACACCGTCTGGCATGTCCTGAATCATCAATCGATTCGCTTCAGCCATATTGGATAAATCAACACCTCGTGTGAAGGCTAGCTTTTCACTTGCAACCGCATATTTAGATAAGGCATGTGCCAACCATGCGACTGCAAAATACGATGCACAAAGAATGCCTGCCTGCAAAAACTGAGCAACATCAGCATCTTGGGTTAGCACTGAGTATGCGTGTTCCAACAGAATAGCGATACTCGCCAACGCAGCATAAAACAAGGTGATACGACCGCGACTAATCAAGCCAGCGGCAGCTAGTGTCACTAAAAGCAGCATGCCTAAATTACTTTGTACGCCCCCGCTGAAATAAGTCAGCATGGCAATCACCACTATATCGGTGACTACCTGAAACGCGAGTTGCAACGAGAATGCGGGGCGTTTGACTTGAATGCCGACCAGCGCCCCAAGGGTCAGAAAGATATAGGCTAAGCAAAGACGAAATATCCAGGCTCGTTCAGTCGCCGAGGGCAACATCGATCCGGCAACGAAAACCGCCAACAACATCAACAGGCCGCCAAGAATCAAACGGTAAAAACTAAAATAGTAGAGAGACCGCCACAAATCATCTGCCGCCAAGGACATAGCAATTTGTGGCTTTAAGAATGGCCGGGATTGATGGAGCTGCTTACTCCACACGAACATTACTCTTTCCGGTCAGCACGTTCACGTCGGTGCGCATCACAACAGAAATATTCACCCTCCGAAAAAATACTTTCACTTTTCGGCAAATGCACGCCACATAACTTGCAGCGCACCATTTCTTCTGCGGGTTTAGACGCTTCAGAGTTATTGGATTGCTTGCGATACGACTTAAGCACCCACCACACCAACGCAATCACAACGATTATAAAAATTAAACGACTCATCTAAATTTTGCTCCACATTTGGTTACTAAAATCTGGCCGCATTGTAGGTTGCTTTAGCTGCTCCGTCACTGACCGCCTCATTTACACATCGAAAGACTTGACCCAACTGCCTCTCATCATTAACATACCCGACATAAATACTCAGGAAAGGAATTGCCAATGGATGTTCAAGAAGTTATTCGCCAACAAGTTACCACCAACCCCGTTGTACTTTACATGAAAGGCACGCCGCAGTTTCCGCAATGCGGCTTTTCAAGCAATGCCTCGCGCATCCTTAAAGCTGCTGGTGTCGATAAGTTTTTAGCCGTCAACATGTTGCAAAACTTAGACATCATGGAAGGAATGAAAACCTACGCAAATTGGCCAACTATTCCCCTACTCTTCATTAATGGCGAATTCATTGGCGGCTCAGACATCATGACTGAGATGTTCCAGAGTGGAGAGTTACAAACTCTGCTGGCTAAAAAAGACTAACCCGTTCGGGTGTGTCTATATATACGGCAAGCTAACTAGGCCATTTGGCATATATGCACTATTGAGATGAAGCCGTAAAATCTCACCTGAGTGTAAAACATAGAGTCCAAAAGACTCTTTATTCATACTCTCCTCCTATTCTGGGCGATCGCAAGGTTGCCCATTTTTTTGCCCCTCATCGCGGTTGTCGCAATATCCAATCCATCAGTATTAGTATTAGTATTTTCCAATCCCTAAATGAGTCTGAAGCAAGGACTTTGAATTTGAGTATTTGAACTTTATTCTGATTCGATCTAGTTGATAGGTGCTTCTGCGTTTTGCCTTGTTTTTTGATTTTTCAAGCCCACTTTTTAATTGAA
>JAUYFR010000226.1 GCA_030690855.1 Gallionellaceae bacterium | reverse complement strand
TTCAATTAAAAAGTGGGCTTGAAAAATCAAAAAACAAGGCAAAACGCAGAAGCACCTATCAACTAGATCGAATCAGAATAAAGTTCAAATACTCAAATTCAAAGTCCTTGCTTCAGACTCATTTAGGGATTGGAAAATACTCTGCTTACCTAAAATCCCCATCAACTCAGAATAGGTAATTTCAGGTAACAGATTGAAAGATAACTACTTACCTTTACCGCCAACCTCCATCATCATTTCATCTTCGGCTTTCTGACCACGCTGCCTAGAGGCCGAATTTTGGGATTTTGTCACTTCACGGCCATGCTCTACGGTATCAGCCAAAAACTGATCTGCGCCCTCTTTTGTCTTTTGTGCGCCAGCTTCAACTGTTGCCGCAACCTCTTTAGAGGCCTTTAGCGCTTCAGCGCCTGTTTTAGACGCCGCATCTTGCGCTTTCGTAGCTAATTCTTTAGTTGCCTGCTGCGCAGATTCTTGTACCTTTTCGGTTAACTCCTTGGCTGCCTCACCTGCCTGTGTTGGCAAGTCTTTCTTTTGTTCGCATGCGCTCAAAGCCAAAACAAGTACCGCAGTCGTCAAAATCAATATGGTTTTCACTGTTAAATCCCCTCTGAATTAATCACTCTTTTGTTGACAACGCCGCTTCATAAATTTCATGATATTTCATCGCACTCGCTTGCCAACCAAAATCTTTACTCATTCCCGCTGATAGCAGCTTGCCCCAAGATTTTTTATCTTGATAAACGACTAAGGCTCTCTGAATACAAGCAAGCAAACCCTGCGCTGTCATTTCACTAAATACAAAACCGGTCGCACTCAATTTAGCCAAAGTATCTGGCGTACAATCCACAACCGAATCAACCAAGCCGCCTGTCGCATGCACAATCGGCGGCGTACCATATCGTTGGCTATACATTTGATTTAAGCCACATGGCTCAAAACGTGATGGCATCAAAAATAGGTCGATGCCGGCCTCAATCAAATGAGATAGCTTTTCATCAAAACCAATCATCACGGCTATCTGACCTGGATACTCTTTTGCCAATGCCTTTGCTTGATTTTGCAAGACAGCATCGCCACTTCCCAGCAACACCAACTGTGCTTTAGTGGCGATCAACTCTGGCGCCACTTCGAGCACAAGGTCCACGCCTTTTTGATGCGTAAAGCGGCTTACCAAACCAAGCAATGGCACGGCAGGATCAACCGTGAGCCCCATCAGTTTTTGCAAGGCCAGCTTATTCGCCGCCTTACCTGTCATTTTCACCAAACTATAGGTCTGAGCCAAAGCCTGATCAGTTGCAGGGTCCCACTCCTCGGTATCGATTCCATTGAGAATACCAGTCAAGCTTTTACTGCGATTTTTTAGCAAACCTTGCAAACCGAAACCCAACTCTTCGGACTGTATTTCTTCCGCATAGGTCGGGCTAACGGTTGTGACATGGCGTGCGTAATAAAGCCCCGCTTTGAGAAAAGAGAGGTTGCCGTAGTACTCCGCACCATGAGGATGAAAACTTCCCTCCGGCAGAGCTAACTCCTCCACTGTTTGCGGCGGGAACACCCCCTGAAAAGCAAGGTTGTGCACGGTCATTACACAGGGCGCGCTATCAGGCACAAAGTGCATGTAGGCAGGTGTTAAACCGGCTTGCCAATCATTGCAATGCACCACCTCCGGCTTCCACTCAACGGGAGAGCTAGGGGACCCAAGCATTGCCGCTACTTTAGACAACAAACCAAAACGTAGTGCATTATCAGACCAATCATCACCCATGCTGTCTTGGTAAATGCCACCTTCACGCTGATACAGAAGCGGACAATCTATCACCCACAGCGGCACACCCTCAGAAAATTCACTGGTCAATAATCTAAAATCAGGGAAGCCCTCTGCCGCAGCAACAAAGGCCTCAATTTTGAACGTGCCAAGTGCCTTCAGCACCTGCGGGTAACCAGGTATCAATACTCGAACATCATCACCCAAGCGTCTCAAGGCGGAAGGTAATGCCCCGCTCACATCAGCCAAGCCACCTGTCTTAACTAAAGGCGCCGCTTCAGAGGTCACAAATAGAACGCGCATGATTTACTTTCTTGTCACAGCCTAGGCAACATTAACTCTGATTAGACGGAACTTGCGGCAAATGCCAAATATCTCGGTTGTAGTCGAGAATCGTACGGTCACTTGAAAACTTACCACTCGCCGCCGTATTCAAAATACTCATTCGCGTCCAATGCTCAACATCACGGTACGCATTAGAAACCTCTCGCTGTGCCTGCACATAGCTACGGAAATCTGCCGCAGTTAGCCAAGGATCACTCGGGCTTAGAATGGCATTAATAATCGAATCAAAAATGCCTGGCTCAAACAAATTGAAATGACCACTTTCTAAGAGATGCATCACGCGCTTTAGATCGTCATCTTCCGCAACAATTTTCGCCGGATCATAATGACCTCTCGTTGACTCAACCTCTTCTGCCGTCAAACCGAACAAGAAGAAATTCTCATGGCCAGCCTCATCACGAATCTCAATATTCGCACCATCCAAAGTGCCAATGGTCAATGCACCATTCATCATGAATTTCATGTTACCCGTGCCTGAGGCCTCTTTGCCCGCAGTTGAAATTTGCTCTGACAAATCAGCCCCCGCACAAATCACTTCCATCGCAGAAACGCGATAGTCGGGAATGAACGCCAACTTCAGCAAGCCATCCGCATCTGGATCGCTATTGATTACCGATGCAACCGCATTCACCAACTTAATAATACGCTTAGCCATCTTATAACCAGGTGCTGCCTTGCCACCGATCAACACACAACGCGGCGTCCAATCAACTGTATCGCCACGCTTAATGCGGTCGTAAAGATGAATTACATGCAACACATTGAGCAACTGGCGCTTGTATTCGTGAATGCGTTTAACCTGAATATCAAACATAGCGTTGGTATTAAATTTAACACCGCAGTCACGCAACACCATCTCCGCTAAACGTTCTTTATTGTTTTGCTTAATGGCGCGCCACTTCACATGGAATGACTGATCATCGGCATAGGCAGCTAATCCTTTTAGCTTGCTCATATCAATGAGCCAACCTTCGCTTGCTGCGTGTCCCACCAAGTTAGACATCCAACCTTTACCTTCTGAACCCAAGGTATGAGTAATCAGGTTGCTCAGTGCTGGATTTGCCCAAGCCATCCAACGACGGGGGGTAACGCCATTCGTTTTGTTATTAAATTTCTTTGGCCATAGTTCAAAGAAATCACGAAATAAATGTTTTTTAAGCAGGTCAGAGTGAAGCTCGGCCACACCATTCACCGAGACGCTAGCGACAATCGCTAAATACGCCATACGGATATGCTGATCATGCCCCTCTTCAACAATCGACATACGACGCTGCCGCTCTACATCGCCTGGCCAGTGCAACGCCAATGTTTTCATAAAGCGCGCATTAATCTCAAAAATAATTTCTAGCAATCGCGGCAAGAGACGTCCAAACATACTCACCGACCAACGCTCCAACGCTTCTGGCAGCAAGGTGTGATTAGTGTAAGCAACCGAGTGACTCGTTACTTCCCACGCCTCTTCCCAAGTCATACCATGCTCGTCCATTAACAGGCGCATCAATTCAGGCACTGCGCAGGTTGGGTGAGTATCGTTGAGTTGGAAGAAATTTTTCTCGGCGAAATCAGTGAAGTCATCACCATGATTGCTCACCCATTGACGCAAAACGTCTTGCAGACTAGCCGACGCCAAGAAGTACTGCTGACGCAGACGCAACTCTTTGCCGTTCTCACTCGCGTCATTCGGATAAAGCACCATCGTTATGTGTTCAGCAGCATTTTTTGCAGCAACTGCTTCGGCATAGCTGCCTGCATTAAATTCGCTTAAATCGAACTCTTCTGTAGCAGAGGCTTTCCACAAGCGCAAAGTATTCACTGTGCCATTGTGATAACCAGGAATCGGCACGTCATAAGGCACTGCCATCACATCATTAGTATATTTCCAGTAAGCACGCAATCTACCATTGCTATCTTTATGTAGCTCGGTCTGTCCGCCAAACTTAACGCGCGCGGTAAACTCAGGTCGCTCAATTTCCCACGGATTACCGTTGCGTAGCCAATGATCTGGTTCTTCAAGCTGATAGCCATTGTCAACTTTCTGACGGAACATGCCATATTCATAACGCAAACCATATCCCATCACAGGTAACTGCAAGGTTGCACAACTATCTAAAAAGCATGCCGCCAATCTACCTAAGCCACCATTACCCAAGCCTGCATCGTGCTCCTGATCTGCCACTTCTTCTAGAACAAGACCGAGATTTCGCAACGCTTCCGTCGTTGAGGCCTCAATGTCCAAATTCAACATGGCATTGCCAAGCGTACGCCCCATCAAAAATTCGAGTGAAAGGTAGAAGGTTCGCTTACAGTTTTCTTCACGATAGGCTGCTTGCGTATTTTTCCATCGCTCCACCAAACGATCTCGCATGGAATGGGAAAGCGACATATAGACATGGTGAGCAACTAGGTTTTTAGTATCCCAACCCAAGGTATGGCTGAAGTAATGCCTAAAGTCCTGCACAATGCTCTCAGCGTCCATTCCTAATGGAGGCACATCAGTTTCTATGGCTAGCGGGTTTTTAACAAAAAATGGCTTGGTATGAATGATAGCTCTCCAACGATTCGTAATTTAATTAGCTCAATTGCGTGAATTATATCAACCCACGCAACACTCAGCTCCTAGCTCTAGCCTTTGAATGAGCGCTAGTTTATAAACCGCTCAACACTTTAATGTGCGATGCGGCACTCCGTCCCAATGCGTTTAAGGCATAACCGCCCTCTAATACTGAAACAATTTTTTTCTCTGCATACCTTGTAGCAAGGTTTTTCAACTGTTCAGTTACCCAAACATAATCCGCTTCGCGCAACGCTAGCCCTCCCATATCATCTTCTCGATGCGCGTCAAAACCAGCAGAAATAAAAATCATCTGTGGCTTAAATTGCTCAAGTGCCGGCAACCAATACTGTGTCACCGCAGTCTGAAAATCGGCACCTGAGGCGCCTGCTGCCAACGGCACATTAATGACATGATCATTACCACTATCCGCGCCACAGTACGGATAGTAGGGATGGCGAAAACTTGAGCACAACATTACACGCGGGTCATCATGAAAGATATTTTCAGTGCCATCGCCATGATGCACATCAAAATCTGCAATCGCCACACGCTGCAAGCCGTAATGCACTAACGCGTGTGCGGCCGCAATCGCCACGTTATTAAAAATACAAAAGCCACCTGCCGTCGCACGTCCTGCATGATGGCCAGGCGGACGAATATTACAAAAAGCATTTTCAGCTTTGCCTTCCATCACCACATCTACAGCCTTCACTGCTGCACCCGCCGCGTGCAAGGCTGCCTCTAGGCTAAATGGATTCATCGCCGTATCGCCATCTAATTGCACCAAGCCCGTTTGCGGCGCAGTTGCAAAAACATGATCAACATACTCACTCGAATGCACACGCAACAACTGCTCACGCGTCACCTGCGGAGCATCATATTGCGCAAGGAAGTGCAGCAAACCTGAAGCTATAAGTTGATCTTCCACCGCATGAATACGGGCAGGACATTCTGGGTGGTCTGCACCCATGTCATGCTTAAGACTAGAGGGATGTGTCAAATACGCGGTCAGCATGTTGGCGAATCAAAGTACCTTGCGCACAGATTTAATACTGTCATCTTCAGGGCTGGTCTCAACTTTAAATCCAAGCCTATCCATCAAGTGCAACATGTCAGCATTATTTCTGAGCACCTCACCTTCGATTACTTTTAGCCCTTTAGAGCGAGCTGCATCCATCAACGCCGTCATCAATTTTTGCGCCAGTCCTTTGCCGTGCATATTGTCGGCAATCACCAAAGCAAACTCACAGCTTTCGCCATCAGGATTAGTTGAGAAGCGCGCTACCCCCTGCTCGACCTCTTTGCCTCCCACTTCGGTTACTGCAATCAGCGCCATCTCACGGCTATAGTCGATCTGCGTAAAACGCACCAGCATTGACTGGCTTAGCTCCTGCACACTATTCATAAAGCGGAAGTAGCGTGACTCTGCGGAAAGATTGCGCACAAAGGACTGCACCAACTCCGCATCTTCAGGACGAATCGGACGAATGGTAATGTCCATGCCATCGGCCAATTGCCAACGATTAACCAGGTGTGTTGGGTAGGGATAGATCGCCATGTGTGCATAACGATCTGCACTTGGCTGCTTAAACTCAACTACCACACGCGCATCAGCAGCAAGCGCACCATGCTCATCCACGATCAGAGGATTGATGTCCATTTCCATCAGCATTGGCAACTCGCACACCATCTCAGAAACACGCAACAGCACGTTTTCCAAGGCTTCCATATTGGCTGGTGGCATGTGACGGAACGCACCAAGCAATCTCGAGATACGCGTACCTTTAATCAAATCTTTAACAAGGAAAGTATTCAGCGGTGGCAAGGTCACCGAGCGATCACCCATCACCTCAACCATCGTACCGCCCGCACCAAAGGTAATCACGGGACCGAACACCGGATCGTTAATCACCCCCAACATCAACTCGCGCCCATTGGGCTTCACAATCATCGGTTGAATGGAAATCCCTTCCATGTGCGCATTAGGTCGATTACGTTTAATGTTTTCGGTAATGTCGTGATACGCCGCACGTACCGCTTGCGCGTTACCCAAGTTCAGCATTACGCCACCCGCATCACTCTTGTGTGTGATGTCACGTGAATTGACTTTCATCGCCACCGGAAAGCCTAGCTGCTGCGCAATAAGTAGCGCTTCATTTGGTGAATGCGCGATCATCGTTTGGGCAACCGGGATATGGAAGGCGGATAACAATGCCTTCGACTCCATCTCACTCAACACCTTGCGCTTATCGAGCAATGCACCTTCGATCACCATGCGCGCACCTTCCACATCGGGCGCCACATGCTCAGATAATGGCCCCGGCATTTGCATTAACAACTTCTGGTTTTTGTAATACTCAGAAAGGTAGGAGAACACCTCTACTGCCGGCTCGGGGGTGCGAAAATTGGGCGTTTTCGCTTTCGCAAACGCTTTACGCGATTCAGCCACCTGCGCTTCACCCATCCAGCAGGTCAGCAACGGTTTTTTATATTTGTTAGAAATTTCAATCACCGCTTGAGCTGCCTCTAGCGGCTTAGTCATCGCCTGCGGTGTCAAAATCGTCAACACGCCATCGACGTTTGGGTCTTCCAAACACGCTGCCACGGCGCACTGATAACGATCCACCTGCGCATCCCCGATCACATCCACCGGATTGCCGTGCGACCAATTCGGAGGCAATACTTTATTTAACTTCTCCATCGTCTCTTCAGACAACGTTGCCATCACCAGCCCCAAGTCAGAAGCACGGTCAGTCGCCATCACGCCAGGGCCACCGCCGTTAGTCACAATCGCCAAACGATTGCCGGAAGGATGGAAACCACAAGACAAGGCTTTAGCAGCAGAGAACAATTCGGTCACCGTCTTCACTCGCACCACACCTGCGCGACGCACCGCCGCATCAAACGCATCATCGGAGCCGACTAGTGAGGCAGTATGTGACATCGCCGCTTTGGATCCAGCCTCATGGCGACCCACTTTGACCAATATCACCGGCTTCACACGAGCAGCGGCACGTAGCGAACTCATGAAGCGACGCGACTCGCGAATACCTTCGATGTACATCAAAATGTTGTGCGTCTGTGGATCGGATACCAAGAAATCCAAAATCTCGCCGAAATCCACATCGGCAGACGAACCCATCGAAACCACGCTGGAAAAACCAACGTCATTCATCTGCGCCCAGTCCAAAATGGAAGTGCACAGCGCGCCCGATTGCGAGATCAGCGCCAAATTACCGGTATTCGCCCCGCCTTTATTGAAGGTCGCATTCAGACCAATACTAGGACGCATCACGCCCAAACAGTTTGGCCCAATCAAACGAATATTGTAACGTTTAGCATTTTCCAACACCTGACGCTCAAGCTCTTTACCCTCAGGGCCGATCTCGCCAAAGCCCGCCGTAATAATCACAGCGGCCTTCACGCCACACTTGCCGCACTCCTCAATAATCCCCGGAACGGTTTGCGGTGGCGTCGCGATCACCACCAACTCAATTTTTTCCTCAATGTCAGAGATAGAGGCATACGCCTTGCGCCCTTGCACTTCAGCATTTTTTGAATTGATCGGATACAGCGAGCCTTTAAACCCACTATCCAACATATTTTGGAAAACGATTTGACCAACTGCATCAACGCGATCACTAGCCCCAAAAACTGCTACTGATTTTGGTGCGAACAGTGGGGTAAGGTAATGTTTAGACATGGTTTATGTAATTACTTGATTAAATTAAGATATATTAATTACTTCAGAAGATTGCAGGTCAAATTGGCTTGAAAATAATTGCTAGGTAAATAGGCACATTAGGCTTGGACGCTAGGATTATCCTCGTTGCACATGGAATCTTCCACCGTTTTTTGTGAACAAAGTTGCTCCCACAATTTAACCTCTGCGTGAAGCAACCGTTTTTTGCAAAACTCAAACGCCTGCTCCAAGCGCTCTGTCGCCTCAGGGGAGAGTGATTCACCTAGCTCAAAAGCCTCGCCTCGTATGCATAAAATAAACACCGCCGGCGGAGGCTCCTGATAAAACTGCTCATATACCTTAAGCAAAGATTCAGGCTCTAAGGCATGGCTATACAAAACTGGCGCATCTTTGGCTTGCGCTCGATAAAAAGAAAACGGTAGCTCAGTTTCAATACCCGCGTCGATGAACAACACCAAGCGCCGACCTTTCATATCCATCGCATTTTCAACCTGAAGTTGAAACTCTTCCAGTAGCTCAAAAACATCCCCGCCGCCGTTCAGGGGAAGGGCTAGGGTAGAATTTTCGATTTCTCCCTGCTCCTGCAACCACATATCCAGCTTGCGCAATAGCAACGGCCCCAGCGCATCATCGCCCCGGGACTCATTGCCAATCGCAAAAATTAATACAGGAGGAGTCAATTCGTCACACAAGTTATGCCATCACTTGATCGAGAGGAACTCGACAACCTCTCACCCGCCACATTCAGCACTTCCACTTCGAGCGGCATTTTGCCAAGTGCGTGAGTTGCACAAGATAAACAAGGGTCAAACGCGCGTATCGCCACTTCAATATGATTAAGCAAACCCTCAGTAATTTCGTGTCCGTGCAAATACTGTTGCGCTACGCGACGCACAGCTTCGTTCATCGCCTGATTATTATGCGTGGTAGAAACAATCAAATTACACATGGTAACTAGATCATTTTCATCCACACGATAGTGATGAATCAATGTGCCGCGTGGCGCTTCGATAACACCAACACCTTCATGGCCGCGTTCACCAGTCACCATTAAATCACTACCCATGATGTCATCATCGTGTAGCAAATCTTTGATCATTTCAGCAGAGTGCAGCATTTCAATCATGCGCGCCCAGTGGTAACCCAACGGTGCGTGCATTGGCATCACACCGCTGTAAGCGATAAATTCGCGCCGTTCAATCTCGGCCAATGGCGATGAGATGAAATCGCAGTTTTGCACTCGCGACATGGGTCCAACGCGATACCAACCTTTTTCTGGCCCAAGCGAATTGAGGTAAGGAAACTTCATGTAGCTCCAATTTTTGACTTCCTCTGAAATCAAATCGGTGTAGTCGCGATAATCGACATTATCAAAAATGATTTTGCCGTTTTCATCGCGTCCGCGCAGGCGGCCATGATACAAATCCATACCGCCATCGAAACCCACCATCGACATAAAGTTAGCGCGGAATGCGCCAAAACTGTTGTACAACTCGGGGTTTTGATGATGCAGCTCTTTCACCATGTGCACTGCATCGCGGCTCCACGCCACCATTTGATATACGTCTTTCAACAGTGCATCACGTTCAACAATACTCAGTGATTTATTCACACCTCCCGGCACGGCGCCTGTGCCGTGAATGCGTTTGCCGGCGGTATGGCGAATGACCTCTTGCCCGAATTTGCGCAGCAACACACCACGAGTAGCTGTCTCCGGGTATTTTTCAGCCACGCCGATAATGTTGCGTTTGGCCACATCGCTATCAAAGCCAAACAACAGATCAGGCGAACATAGATGGAAGAAGTGCAACGCATGCGATTGCAAAATTTGGCCGTAGTGCATCAGTCGACGCATTTTTTCGGCCGTAGGCGTTAGCTGTTTCGCACCGACGATTGCATCGAGTGCTTTACTGGCTGCTAAGTGGTGACTCACTGGGCAAATGCCGCACAAGCGCTGCACCATCACTGGCACCTCCCAATAAGGACGCCCTTGAATAAATTTTTCGAAGCCACGGAACTCAACGATGTGCAAGCGTACTTGATGCACTTTGTTTTGATCATCGAGCAAGATGGTCACTTTTCCATGACCCTCCACGCGCGAGACAGGATCAATCGCCACGCGACGCAAGTTTTCTGGGTGAGCTGCTGTTTCTAATGTGGACATGAAAAAAATCCTTAATCGTAATGAATCAAACCGTGACCCAGCTCAGGCTCTTTGCCAGCGAGCAAGTCCGTTAGCACCTTCCAGATAGCATCACCAGACGGCGGGCAACCGGGAATAAAATAATCAACCTTCACCACCTCATGAATCGGGTGAACTTGGTTCAGCGGCAAGGGCAACTCAGGGTCGTTAGGAATAAAACCGCCCTTCAACCCATGCTGTGCGTGATAGACCTCTTCTAAAATCGTCGAAAGCGGCAAATGGTTGCGTTGCGCTGGCAAGCCTCCATTTACAGCACACGCTCCCATTGCAATCAGGATTTTGCAATTAGCGCGGAACTCACGTAGTACATGCACATTCTCGGCATTGCACAAACCACCTTCGATAATGCCGATGTCGCAGGGGCCACAATGTTTGATATCAGTGAGCGGTGAGCGATCAAATTCCACCAACTTAATCAACTCTAAAATTCGTTCATCAATATCGAGAAACGACATGTGGCAACCAAAGCAACCCGCCAATGAAGTCGTCGCTACTCTTAATTTTGGTTTCACTGGAGCACTCATCTCAAGCCCCTTTCTTTATTGGGTGTGGAGTTGCGCTGATCGGCTCCGCATCAAAACTACGCTTGCCGATTGGTACGGCAAAGCCCACGCCTTTTTTGATGATGACGCCAACAGGACAAACATGAGCCGCTTTATCGTCAGCGGTGAAATTGGTGTCCACCAATTCACCCGATTTGGCGTTGACGATCAAATGACTATTGATGCCACGCCCAGACAAAGCAAACACATTTTTTCCATCCACATCGCGACTAGCACGCACACATAATGAACACAAAATACAGCGATTAAAGTCGAGCAGATATTCTGAGTGCGAAGCATCGACAGGACGATCGGGAAAGAAGTGATCGAAATGCGGCGACATCATGTCCAGCTCGTAGGCAGTTGCCTGCAACTGACAATCACCACTCTTTTCGCACGATGGGCAAAAGTGATTGCCTTCCACAAACAACATTTGCAATAACGCACGACGCTCGTCATTCAACTCTTTAGTGTCGCTCTCTACCACCATGTCTGCCTGCGCTTGCTGCGTGCAAGAAGCAGTCTGGCGGCCATTTGCTTTTACCGTACATAATTTGCATGAGCCATGCGCTTTGAACTCGGGGTTAAAACACAAATGAGGAATGTATTCACCTGCCTCCATTGCTGCTTGAATGATGGTTTGCCCATCATTGAAAGGGATCGTTTTACCGTCCAGCGTAAAAGATTTTTGACTCATTGCTTCTCTCCCTCTAAGTGGGCATCTACATCATCACGCCCAGTCATTTGTCGTGCTT
>JAUYFR010000219.1 GCA_030690855.1 Gallionellaceae bacterium | reverse complement strand
TGACGCTCATCTTCGGGCGTGTTGAGGATTTGAAATAACTCTGCCAATACACGACCGACATCACTACCGTCGGCGCGGGTAGATTCCATGAGTCGGCGGAAGATGCCGTTCTCGCCGAATATGCCGGTGTCTTCTGCGAATAAGCAAAACAATAAACGCGTGAGCAGCACTTCGAGATCACGCCCTTTGAAATTGGCGCGCAGTAATGCCTCATGCAGTTTGCTGATAGCGTAAGCGGCGTTGCGGTCGGCTTCTGATTCTTCGGTAATGTCTGTGATTTTGCCTTCCACTAGAAACATAAACCAGTCGGCTTTTTTGGGTAGCTCGGCGAGTTTGCATTGATGAAAGCCGCCGCCTGCTTGTAAGTCATAAAGACGAATGCGCGCAAAGTCGCAGGTGATGATGTAACGGGGACGGTCTTCTTCTTTGAGCGATAAAAAATAGTCGCCTGCTTGGTCAAAAGCGGCATCTAAATCTTTGCCTGCGCTTTTGTGTTCGACGATGAGTTTGCCGGGAATAAAGCTGTCGATAAAGCCTTGTCCACCCCCGATTTTTTTGACGGATTGTTCGTAGATGGTGGCGCTCTCAGCACGGATGCCAAAGCATTCATAAAATCGAAGCCAGAATGTTTGCGCTTGGCTGCGCTCGTTGGTTTTGCCCTGCTGTTCTTTGGCAAAAGCAGAGAGACGTTTACGAATTTCGTTGCGGGTGAGTGCCATTAGTTTTATCTTTTGCGCTATGCCGCGCGTCTGTCTGGCAGTTTCATATCCACCACGATTTCGCTGTAAGGCGCAAAGACCAAACCATTTTCGTCTTTTTCTAGCGCCATCCACTCAATCAGCCGCTCGCAATCGCTATACACATTTTTGTAATCACGTTTAAGTTGGCGCGCCAATTCAGCAACCGTCATCGCCCCTCCTTCACGCAATGCGCCGATGAGCTCCCAGCGCTTGGGGGTAAAGATTGAAAACAACTCACCTACATCATCAAAGCCCACTCCAAAATAGGGTGGCACGGCTTTGCCTTGCTTAGCGGCTTTCATCGCGGCAGAGGCGCGGCTAAGAGTTGCCGCAACAGGCTCGCCCACAGTGAGATGTAGTATGGAATTATTAGTTTTCATTTTGTTGCCTCCTTCACGTCTTGCCAGAAATCATCGAGTAATTTATCTTCATCTACAAATGCGTAGGGTGTTTCAATTTTTCCTAAATGCTTGTGGTCGCCCTTGCCTCGCTCGTTGTCGTACCCAACGATTCTTTTTCCCTCGCGCACAAAAACCAACCGATATTTAAAGGGATGCTCAGAGGGAGGAATCGGCTCTGGCACTTGCCATATGACCAGCTCAATTACCCCACCCGCATATGTCCGCTTTTCCCGAAATAAAAGTGTGGCGCTTTTTTTCATGGCTGGATTATGGGTGCGCACCATTTATGGCGTCAAGAACCATAAACTTACCGCCCCGCCAACGCTGCAACTGGATCAAGCCGCGCGGCACGACGTGCCGGCCACACGCTAAACAAAATCCCTGTGCTGAGTGCCGTGCCACACGCCGCCAGCACCGCCCACCACGGCGGAGTCACAGGCAGGCTAGGATAGATTTGCCCAATGACAAACGCCCCCGCATAGCCCAACACCAATCCCGCCAAGCTACCCACGGAAGAAAGCAATGCAGCCTCCGCAAAAAATAAGGCGCGAATCTGTTCCGGCGGCGAACCTAATGCTTTTAGCAAGCCAATTTCTTTCACCCGTTGCGCGACCGCAATCAGCATCACATTCATGATGAGCACGCCAGCCACAGCTAAGCTAATGGCCGCGATACCGCCCACCGCCATGGTCAACGCACTGAGAATGCGGTCAAACGTGGCAAGCACGGCGTCTTGGGTAATCACCGTGACATCGCGCTCCCCACTATGACGCGACACCATAATCGCTTCGGCCTCTGTTTTAACCTGCTCGATCACATCACGATTCTTTGCTTCTAGTAAGACGCGAAACATGCCCGATGTATTAAACAATTGCAGCGATGACGCCACTGGCACAATCACCAAATCGTCTGTGCGCAGCCCCATCGATTCACCTTGCGATGCCAATACACCAATCACCCTGAAACGGCGATCACCTAGCCGCACCCACTGACCGACCGCCTGTTTGGTGCCGAACAATTCACGCGTAATGCCATTTCCCAGCACGCACACGGAAGCGCTTTCCTGGATATCACCCGCAGGCAAAAAACGTCCCAACCCCAGCGTCATGTGGCGCACTTCCAACAATGCTGAAGTCGAACCCGCCACCACGACATCACGATTAAGCGCATCGAGCGACAACGTAGCCGAGCCCACAGTGAGTGGCGCAACACGCTTAATTGAGGGACTCTGCATCAACGCTTGCACATCATCCAAGGTAATGTCACGTGGCGTTTGCCCTGTCATCATGCCGGGGCCAATGCCTGCCGTTTCGGTACGGCCCGGCAACACGATCACTAGATTAGTGCCTAAGGATGAAAATTGATTCACCACATAACGACGCGCGCCCTCACCCAAGGCCGTGAGAATAACCACTGCTGCCACCCCAATCGACATCGCCAACATCATCAGTAAAGTACGCGTGGGACTCCCGCGCAAACTGCCGGAAGCGAATTGCAAAGTGTCGGTAAGTTTCATAGCAAGGAATTTATGACGTGCGTTGCTCGTCATAAAGAATCGCGCCATCGAGCATCTGAATCTGCCGTTTAGCACGTGCGCCAATTTCAGCATCGTGAGTGACGATCACCAGCGTGATGCCACTTTCAATTAACTGCTCCAACAGTTTGAGCACTTCCCAGCCCGTCGTGCGATCCAAATTGCCGGTCGGCTCATCCGCCAATAGCACACTGGGTTTCATCACCGTGGCGCGCGCAATCGCTACGCGCTGGCGCTGCCCGCCAGAGAGTTGATCTGGGCGATGGTCGGCGCGTTCACGCAACCCATAACTTGCGATCAACTCAGCGACGCGTTGCTTGCGTACTTCTACAGGAATGCCCGCCAACATCATCGGCAATTCGATGTTTTGCGCTGCCGTAAGGCGTGGCACTAAATGAAAAGACTGAAATACAAAACCAATTTTTTCGCTACGCACCTTAGCTTGTTGTGCATCACTCAAATCAGTCACGTTGCCACCATCGAGCAAATAAGCGCCCGTGCTAGGTCGATCGAGAAGTCCAAGCAAATTCAACATGGTGGACTTACCCGAACCGGACGGCCCCATGATGGAAAGATATTCGCCTGCACCCAATTTCATATTGATGTCGCGCAACGCAGTGACCTGCTGATCACCTACGGTAAAGGTGCGACTGACGTTTTGCAGTTCAATCATTTTGCGACGGAGCTTTCTGGTTGCACCAGCACACCGGCTTTCAGTCCGGGTCTATCAAGCGAAAATACAATTTGCTCGCCTTCACTCAAACCAGAAAGCACTTCGGTGTATTCCCAATTGGCTAGTCCCGTCGTAATCACGCGCTCGTCCAATTTGCCGTCTGCTTTGTAAACCAATACACGCTTACCCTCTAGCAATGTTTGCGTGGGGATGCGAATCACATTGCTATGCGCCTCGTGAATAATTTCCACATCCGCGCTGTAACCCACTAATAAATTTTCAGCGGCGGGCAGCTCAGTAAAGCCCACTTCTACCTCTACCGTACGCGCCTGCTTTTCTAGCTCCAGCACATAAGGCGCGATGCGTCTTACTTTACCCGCAAAGGTGCGCACTTTGATGGCATCCAAGGTGATACGACTACTCTGGCCTACTTTCAATTTAGCCGCATCTACCTCATCAATCGGCGCACTTACATACAAGCAACTGTCGTCGATAAGATCAACCGCTGGCAAGGTCAGAATTCCTGGTGGTGAAGGCGTAGCGTATTCGCCTTGCTCGCCGCTAATATCTGCCACGATGCCCGCAAACGGCGCACGCAATACCATGCGCTCCAGCCCGGCCTTAACAACCTCAATGCGCGATTTAGATTGCTCAATATCGTTGCGCGCCGCCTCACATCCCGCTTGGCGCGACTTAGCATCGGTCAAAGCTTTGTCTAACAGCTGCGAAGAAATGAACCCTTTTTCTTTTAACTCTTTCGAACGCTCGGCATCGCGTTGCGAAGCCTCAGCCATGCTGCACACTTCGCGCACCCTCATCTCTGAGGTTTTGAGTTGATCGCGCGACAATCTCTCTTGCGCGTGCATGTCGTCATCCCACAGCTCTAACAATATTTGCCCTGCCACCACGCGCTGGCCTTTTTTCACCCGCATGTGAGAAATTTGCCCGCCAGCTGGGGCCGAGAGCTTGGCGCGGCGACAAGCCTTCACCGTGCCTGCACGGGTATTACTGACCGAGGCTTCGACGCTACCACGATCAACTAATTTCAAAACAACAGCTAGAGGCTTGCTACGGGTGAGGAACGCAACAGCAAGCGCGATGACGATGGCGACAATAACGAGAATTAAATAAGTGCGCTTACGAGAAGGGTTGGAAGTCATTGCTACTCCTGACTAGATGATGGTGCAGATAATTTACACTCAAGAATTATACACGCTGCCTCCTGCGATTTTTGCTAGCAAAATATTGCCGAAAATAAACCACCCCGCCGCAAGCAGCGGGGTATTGGGCGGCTGGTTTTTTGTAGGTCGGGTTTGAGCGTGTGTTGCTGGGGCTGTGTCAACTCCGTCCAGCCTTTGGCTGGTAACGGATTGCCTAACTTTGTTATTAGCCCCGTACAACCACGGCCCACCCCTTGCGGGTGTAACCCGACGGGGTTTAGTGAATCGCAGCAAAAACGTCGGGATAAATCCCGACCTACGAAAAATACGACGCCCCAAGTGGCGGGGAATTGACCCAGAGAGATTTAACGCCAGCACGCTATTTTTGCCTATTCAACTCACGGTTATCGCTGTTATAGTTGCCCCCGCGACTGCACCGCCAAGCCTCCATAAAAATTTAAGTTAATGAGTGGCAGCGCAAGGAAGAGACACTCACAGAAATCAGATCAACATCACAAAATGATCTGAACGTGCCGACCCTTAAAACTTTTGGACGGTCCATGAAGATAAAATTCTCTTTTAGTCGTTTGGCGCTGTGTTTGTTAAGCCTATTATTGATGAGCACGTGGCAGCTTGCGCTGGCCAATGTACAAGACAAACAAATTCGCATCGGCGTCACTTCTTTTCGCTCTGCCGAGCAAACTTTAAAACAATGGCAAGCTACGGCAGATTATCTAAACAAAGCCATCCCCGAATATCACTTCAGCATTGTCCCGCTGTATCTCGACAAATTAAAAGAGGCCGTCAAAAACGGCGAAATTGAATTTTTGCTTTCCAACCCAGAGCAGTATGTAACCTTGCGTGCCGATAATGGCCTTGCCGCCC
>JAUYFR010000216.1 GCA_030690855.1 Gallionellaceae bacterium | reverse complement strand
TTCAATTTGCTCGAAAATCTCGGAAGACGCTTGTGAGGCACGAAGACCGTCACGCACTGCATTGGCATTTTCTTCGGAAATTGCCACGGTAGAAGCAACGTCGATTCCTACACGTTTTAGTACGGCGTCGATGCGGGTTGTGGCTTGAGCGGCTTGCTCGGAAAGTTTTCTAACTTCGTCCGCAACCACCGCAAAGCCACGGCCTTGTTCACCTGCACGGGCGGCTTCAATCGCCGCGTTCAGGGCGAGCAAGTTGGTTTGCTCAGCAATGGCGCGAATCGCGGAGACGGCAGTTTCAACTTCTTTAGCGCTGCTTTCTAGGCTGCTTGCGTTAGAGGAGATTTTACGGCTAGCTTCGTCTAGGACGGAGATCGCTTTTTCAGTTGCGCTGACTTGCGTTACGCCATTACGTACCAATTCATCAGCGGAGGAGGAGCTTTTCCCCGCAGCATCAGCCAGTGTTAAAATTTCGCTTGAAGAATCAGCCATCCCATTGATTACTTTGATAATTTCGTGCTCATTTTGGCGATATTCTTCCATTGTGGTACTGAGTGATGACATGGACAAACCCATTCGGCGGGCAGTGGAGTCAACCCGATCCGCTGATTGAGACATTTCGTTTAGGGTCTCACGCAGTCCGGTTGCCATGCTGTCAAAACCTTCGGTGATTTCGCCGATGCAGTCGGCACTGCGAACGCCACAGCCTTCGCGAAGATCACCTTTGCGAATACGTTCCGAGGCAACTGCAACAAGCTTTAATTTGCGAATGAGTAGCCATTCGAGCAGTTTCCCATTGACCATGCCAATAGTGACGCCGGCAACGATACAACCGACCACAAACCACAGTAGCATGCCCTCTTTCCAGTCAACGAAAAAGCTGGCGTAAACTGGGAAAACAAGCCCCATGCTCAATCCAAAACCGAGAAATGAGAACCGAAGTTGCTTAAGTATTGAGGTTGTATTCTTTGACATGAGATCCTCTCTGTTAATACCTAGGCTATGGCTTCTTAGACAGTCCTTGTAGCCCAAAATTTGACACTGTATGTAACGTATCGGCAGCAACGACAAAACCTTTAGCAATAAAGGCTCATTAATTTTCTACCAACCTATCTAGGTAGCGGGCTCGAAACAGCAAGCGAGGTTCCGCCGGATCGTCTGTGAATGCGGTTCGGTCATGTAAAACATTATTGCAGATTACCCCCATTCCATTTTCGAGAAGTAAGCGGAAAACATAGGGTATTTTTGAGTTTAGTAGCTGTTCTAATTGAGCAACCGCTGCCAGTGTAAGTGGGTCTTGTTTCCACTCAATGCTACGCGTGCGCGCGGTGTATCTCATGTGTAGCTTGCCATTGTCTAAGTTGACGGAAAATACAGGGCCAGTTTGCGCGGGGCGTGCTTCACCTTGTTCGTCCGTGCGCGCGGGGATGGTCATCGCGTCAGTGGCGGATAGCGTGCGAATAAATTCCGGATTTATATCGCGCAACATTAGATAGACGATTTCGTGATCGATGAGCCGATTCTCACCCCCTTGACCTGCGTTTTGTACGCAATGCAATACCATGCCGTGGATTTGCCGCTCAGGTGAATTGTAATAGCCGTCGGTATGCCATTTGATGGGCTTGTCGGTATAGGGAATGTAAGCTTGCCGTTGCCCTTCTTCATGTGACACGGTGATGCGGGTGACGCCTTTTTCTCCGGCTAGCCAGTTTGCGTCAAGGTGCCTTAAGCCAAGTTGCAGAGCAAAACTTTGTAATGCGCTTTCATCCATTGCCAATTCGGAGGCATAGATCGCCATGTTATTTTTTTGGGTGCGAGCGAGCAGTTCTGCGCGTTCGTTTTTACTTAGAGCGAGTGGGTTTTTAACGTGAACGATGAGTTCGTTCGCGTTGGTGCTAGCCTGTTCTAACTTGAGGTCACGCCAACGTCGATAGGCATCGACTGTATCTAAATTAAAGGGGCTAGACACGATTTAGTCGTAACTAGATGACGCGCGATTACGCGCTTGACGAACTTTGCGTACTTTGGACTCTTCAGTTTCGGTAAGATTTTTGAAGGTATTTTCTACCATATCGACAGCTTCAGGTGCTTCGATACTCATCATTTGGTCGATGATCCAGCCGTGATCTTTGCCTTCCATGACCACTTGATCCATACAAAAAGCGACATAACGGAAAAAGGCAAATTCGGGGCCTTTATCGGTGTAGTTAAAATCAGCATATTCACCCGCACGTTCGTTCAACTGATCAATGAAGGTGTTTTTACACTCGGCAAGTGTGCCTCCGCCAACGAGTAGCCTACTTTTGTTTTCAGCAAATACATCGGCAACATGATTGGCGAGCGCAGAGGTGAATTTGAAACGATCTTCTTCGGAGAAGTTTTTATAGGCGATGCGATCCGCCACTAAAATCAGAAAAATGGTAAATTCGGTGAGAAAGGCAAAATATTGAGGTCCGACTTCAACTTCAAAATTAGCCTTTCTCGTTTTTTTGAGCGCATTTTCAGCGATTCTTGAGACATTAAATGCAATGGCGCCAGCAAGCTCTTCAGGCGCTCGCTCGGCCCCACTTTTAAACCAATGGCTCTTTATGCGCAAAACATTAACCTTTGCGAATATAGAATTCAAACACGCCTTGCGAAGTTTCAAAGCTTTCTAGAATCTTCATGCCCGTCGCGTCCGCCCAGCCATTGATGTCATTCTGCACACCTACGCAGTCACTAATTAGGCGCAATACTTCACCAAGCTGCATGCCGCCTAGTAGTTTCTTTGCTTCAACGATAGGGCCAGGGCAAATTGCACCTCGGATGTCCAGCGTAACGTGAGCATGGGTCGGCGCTCTGCCTTTTTGAATATGGTAGCCCGTGCCGCCGCTTGGCATTTTTTCGGTTTTCACGATCTGGTTGCCAGTGTGTTTTGCCCAAACAAATAAATCGTCCGGCGTTGCTGGGCAATCCGAAATGAGCAGCATTACTTGGCCTGGCGCCAGATCATCGACCATTCGCTTGGCGCCAATGAGAGGAGCGGGGCAGGATAGCCCCTTCATGTCTAGCGTAATGTTAACCATGTGCATTTCAATCTCCTCAATACTTAGTTATTAGTAGCCACCCTTGCCTTTTGGCTGAGGTAAGCCTGCAACTTTAGCTGCTTGCTTAGACGGGCCAATTGGGAATAAGTCGTACAAATCTTTGCTTTCAGCTTCAGGCCAAAATTCGTTCACGCCTTTTAGCATTTGACGGAAAATAGGTGTTGCGCCTTCTTCGCGATATTGCTCGCGCATGTAGTTAATGACTTCCCAGTGTTTAGGTGTCAGTTCGATGCCCTCGGCAGCAGCAATCACGCTAACCACTTCTTCACTGTAATTCGGCTCTAGCAGATAGCCTTCTGCATCTGTCTCAAGTTCGTTACCAGCAACTATGTATCCCATCTTCTTTCTCCGTTAAAAAAACCTACTTAGTCATCACGTAAATCTGTAATGGTTTTGTAGGGTACAAAAATGCCGCAGCCAAATTGGCGGTCGGCGCCTAAGCCTAAATACTGTAAACGTATCGAAGGCTCTGCCTTCATATTGTGTATGACTAAACTATAACCATTAATTGTGCGGCCGTGGGTTTTCATCGTGCCGTGTAGGCCACAGAGCAAATCCCCGACTGCGCCAAGCTCGTTGAGTTTTTTTGTTACATTCGCTAAAAATTGCTCCTCACTTTCATCGCTCGATGTGACTAAGTTTGAGTGAAGTGTGGTGAAAGATTGGATTGACTTTAATTTGCTTGTGCCCAGATGCAAGCTTACGCCGTCGATGTTCAATTGCTTTCCATTTAATGCTGAAGCATGCGAGGAGAGATGCGCAGGCATGCGGATGGTTAACTTGGCGCGCTTAGCGAGCAGTAATCCAGCCTCGCTGGGAGACGTCTTAAGAGGAATGACGCCAATCGAGGGGTCAGACGCCAAAGTGGGCGCGTGACGAACCAACTCTTCCCAAAGAGGAAAGGCATAGTGAGAAGGTAAGGTATCCCCCCTGACGTCATACACTGCATCAATCATTTCGGTGATCGCTAAAGTCATTTGCTGTTTTGATCTTGAGCGTCCGCCCAATCCAACATCAGTTTTGCCCAATGACGGGCAGTGATGGGGTCAACATCGAAAATGGTAAAGCGCTTGGCTTCACGAATGCGGGTACGTAACATGCTCATGCCCCCTTCAACATGATCAATTTGTTGTAACTCAATTTCTTGATTTCCAATCGGCACTCTAAACTTGCCGAGTTCATTAGTCTGCGCCATGATAGTAAACGTAAGCTACCTTAAATTCGGGAAGCGAGTTTAGCTCCATTCAGCTTGTATTTGAAATACTGCTAGGGGAGTTTTTGAAATAACCCGTAAGGGTTACTTGTCGCTAGTTGCTAGGGGCTATGGTTTGTGGGCTTGATGCGCCTTACTATTCGCATCCATCGGAAATTGGGCGCATTGGTTCTTGTTTCTAAGACGCTACCCAGTTGGATTAACCGTTTGTAGTACCAGCCCAAGTCTCAAAAAGGGTTGTTAAATCTACCCGTTCTCTTGCGGGGTCATTAAAACTAGTTATCGGTGAGCTTTAGCTGCCGACTTAAAGGAAAAATTATGGCGAAGAAAATGCATGATACCCCTAATCTCGATCAACTCGAGACAGGCCCATGGCCCAGTTTTGTGACTGGATTGAAAGATTTGGCTAAGAATAAAGATTACGTTGTTGACCTGCTTGGTCAGCTTGAAGAGTCTTACGAGACTAAAAAAGGTTACTGGAAGGGTGGTACGGTTGGTGTGTTTGGTTATGGCGGCGGCGTGATCCCGCGTTTTACCGAGCTCAAAGATGCTGACGGTCAGCCCATCTATAAGGACGCTGCCGAATTCCATAC
>JAUYFR010000215.1 GCA_030690855.1 Gallionellaceae bacterium | reverse complement strand
GCACGTTCGCTACCGGGTAATTTTTCCAGCAGCGCTTGCGCATCAGCCAAGGTGGGCTTGTTGCCTTCAAGCCGTCGATAATCGAAGGCATAGCGTTCCGGCTTGCCACTGCGCCGTGCAATCAAAATCATAGTTTGTATGCCCGCATCGCGGAATACTTTGTAATCGCCGAAATCGATCATGTGTTCGATGCGCGCATCACGGGTGATTTTTTCGCGCAGTCTTTTTGCGCCCGCATTCGTTACCCAATTGTTGGTTGCGATGTAAGCCAGCGTGCCGCTCTCCGGCTTGAGCCAGTCCAACCCGCGACAGGCGAACAGATACCAAATGTCCATCTTGCCTTGGTAGTAAGGCGAGTTGCGCACATGATCGAAAGCCTCACGATTGGTGTATTCCTTGATGTAAGGGGGATTGCCAATGACCAGGTCGAAGCCTCCGGCACGAAACACTTGCGGAAATTCGGCCTTAAAATCGAGCGACTTGACCTCGTGCAGTTTTTCCACCGAAAACAAGTCGCCGCCCTCGTCATCCAACGTAACCAGCGAATTCCCCATCACGATATTTCTGGATAAAGAAGGCAGCAGCGCAACACCGATTTCAAGTTGTTTTTGTTGATGCGCGCTGTCCGTGGTTTCCTCTTCCAATAGTTTGAGGTAGAGCGAAAGCTGCGCTACCTCGACTGCCTGCGGGTCAATGTCCACGCCATAAATACAGTTGAGCAATATCTGGCGTTTGTATTGCAGCGTCAGGTGCGCCTCTCCATCACGCACCTCTACCACCCGCTTGGGTGGCTTGGCTTGCTTGCGCCAATAGGCGGTCAGGTCTTGCACCAGATAAGCGAAAACGCCAATCAAAAATGAGCCTGAACCGCAGGCCGTATCAATGATGCGCAACTTGAGAATGTCGTCGGGTTTTTTGTCGCGCACCTGCTGCCCCAGCGATTGCTCCACCATGTAAGCAACGATATAGTCTGGGGTATAAAACACGCCGCCCGCCTTGCGCACGTCTTCTTTTTCTACCACCTCGACAGTCTTGCGCTTGGCCAACACCACCTTGCCGAGAAAACGCTCATAGATGCGACCGAGTATTTCCACAGGAATGGAGTCGAAGTTGTAAGGCGAATGATCGTCTGTCAATTCATCGCAAATATTGGAAAACACTGCGCTGTCCGGCTCGAAACCAGAGGCATCCAACAACCTATGAGGTTTGAATACAACGCCGTTGTAGATTTGATCCAAACGTTTGCAGCCCGCCACGAAGTCTTGCCAATAGGTTTTATTATGTTGACCAAAGCGGGCAATGACGGCATCCGGCTCGATGCCTTTATCTTCGAGAAAACGGATAAAAATAAGCCGATCCAGTGTGCGCTGCACGCACTCGGTCAACTCCTCGCTGTTCAATTCATTTCGCGCACGTTTGAATACACCCGCCAACGTTTCACGCCACTCATCCAGTTTATTCAGGAAGTCATCATCGAAGTCGCGCGCTTCACCGGCAAATAGGGTGTATTGCTTCGCCGCCACTTGCAGTGGAGGCAATTCCGTCTCGGCGAAAACATCCAGCGAACCATTGGCAACGCTCTGGCGGGATAGCAGGTAGTAGATTTCGGCAAACTTCTCGCGATCCAGTAAATCGCTGTGGTGCCACGACCTCACGACACGCGAAGTGGCGGAGTTGATGTTCGGTCGGAAACGGCTATCAATGACGTGCAAAAAATTAAAGTCGGTGAGTACCGCAATCGGCAAGCCTTTAGGCCAGCTATACCTGATTGCTTGAAAGCAATTGTCCGGGGTCTTGATGTTGTCTTGCGGCCTTTTCGCTTCGACGAAAAAACGCACCCTGCGGTAATGCGGCGCGATTGAAAATGCGTAATCGGCGCGCCCTTTAGATTTCTTTTCAGGCTTTTCGATTCGTACTTCCCGGCGATATGGGTCATGCTGAATGTCGTGCCCCACATCCCAACCGAGAGCTTTATAGAATTTGTCGATAAAGTCTTGGCGAACTTCAGCCTCTTGGTATTCGCTCGATAGATAGTGCGATGAATTCTGTGTGAATTTCTTTGCGAGTGCTTGAGCTGCAAGCCATGCTTTTTCAAACTGATCTTCCGTTGCCATTTATGCGCCTCAAATAATTTGGAATGCTACGACACGACAAATTGGTGGAATGCTTGAGTGGGTGCGAGTGTATAGCACGCGCCTACCTACAGTCTGCGAGAAGACAGCTTTCCATTTTTGATTCCGGCTCGTCCGGCTTAGGCAGATAACGAAATTATTCTCGGGCGGATTCATACGTCAATTTGTGTCGTATATATTTAAGGCCGCCCCAGAACTTCCCAAATCACGCCGCTTCCAACAACTCAACATGCACCCTGCGTCCAATCGCGGTGGCGATGTTCACCAGCGCATCCAGCGAGAAGTGCGAAACACGGCCACGCACGAGGTCATTCATGCGCGGCTGGGTTACGCCGCATTGCGCGGCGGCTTCCGCTTGCGTCCATCCATTCTCGGCAATGATGGCGGCTATCTGCTGCATGAGTTCGGCGCGTGCGCGCAGGTTTGCTGCCTGCTCTGGTGTATCGGCGATGGCATCCCACACGCTGGTGTAGCTTTCGGTTTTTGATTTGCTCATTTTCGGTTCCTCATCAGTTCGGTGTAGCGTTCTTTGGCGATTTCGATGTCGTGCCTTGAAGTTGTCTGCGTTTTTTTCTGGAATACGTGCAGTACGTAAACAGCATCGGCAATGCGTGCGGTATAAATGACGCGATATATGCCCGCATCGTCACGCACTCTGATCTCCTCTACCCCTTTGCCTATCGAAGACATCGGCTTGAAGTCGTCCGGCTGTGAACCGCGCTGTACTTTGTCCAGTTGGTAGCCAACATCGTGCTTTGCGTCTTCCGGGAATTCACGCAATCGCTTTAACGAGTCCCCAAGGAATCTCACTGGTTTCATGTCAGCCATTATACTGATTCCGATATAACAATCAAAAATATTCCCTTACCCCTTGAAAACAGAAACTTCGCCCCAATTGACTCGCGAGCCGAACTAGGGAGACACAGCATGGAACAAAACGAAACCAACCCGCAACTTGAACAGCAAGCAGCTCCGGCAAGTGCCGAATCCGCCGCGACCAACGCGCCGGAAGTCATGCCCAGCCTGGAGGAGATGCTCAAGGAATCCGAGCGCAAGGCGCAGGAACATTATGACGCGTGGATGTATGCCAAGGCCGAGGGCGAGAATATCCGCCGCCGTGCGGTTGAGGACATCGGCAAGGCGCAGAAATTTGCCGTGGAGCGCTTTTCCGGCGAGATGCTGGCGGTGAAGGACAGCCTGGAAGCGGGCCTGGCGGTCACCACGGGGAACGTGGAAAGCTTCAAGAGCGGCATGGAGCTGACGCTCAAGCAACTGTCCGGCGTGTTCGAGAAGTTCAACATCAGCGAGATCAACCCGGTCGGAGAAAAGCTGGATCCGCACAAACACCAGGCGATCGGCATGGCGGACAGCGACCAGCCCGCCAATACCGTAGTCAGCGTGATGCAGAAGGGTTATG
>JAUYFR010000205.1 GCA_030690855.1 Gallionellaceae bacterium | reverse complement strand
GAGCCAAGGTCACAAGCTTTGCTTCTTCCATGTTGATCACCATGCTTTGCATAATGATCGATTCAGCCTGCCATTCCCTCAGACTCATCTCTTGTTGGAAATACGACCTACCTTTAGACTCATTTCATATTGGAAGAGGCTGGGGGTAACTAAGCCCTGTTGTTTTGGTTTATGATGATCGCCATACCCCCAAAAATGTTGCCATGAAACGTATCTCATCCGGAGAATTTAACCGAACTCCCCTCAAGAAATACAGTTACTTGCTAGTCGCTTGGACTCTGCTAATTATTGCGTTGTACGTTTGGAGTGTCCATCAAGAAAAATCCGAAACAGTTTCTATCGCGACTTCTATTGCGCGCACTAATATTTCCAAAGATGTGCTGTTTCGCAAATGGGTGGCTTCACATGGCGGGGTGTATGTTTTCCCTACCGCAACCACCCCTTCAAACCCTTTCTTAATTCACTCTGAGCGCGACTTGCTGACAAACAAGGGCAAGTCGCTGACGCTGTTAAATCCGGCTTATGCGCTACGCGATTTACAAGGAATTGTGTCTAAAGATGCGCCGATGCGCAGTAACCTCACCAGCCTAAATCCCATTAACCCTAATAATCAACCTGACTCATGGGAAGTCGCCGCCTTGCAACGCTTTGAAAAGGGTGACAAAGAAGTGGTGGAGGTTTTACATGGTGATGCGGTGGACCATTTGCGCATGATGGTGCCGCTCATTGTTGAGCAGCCTTGTCTCAAATGCCATGCCGCTCAGGGTTACAAACTCGGCGATATTCGCGGAGGCATCAGCGCTACGATTTCGATGGTCACATTTTATGCTCAGGAACATGAGCGGCTGGTCGTTCAGCAAATGCTGCACGGCGTTATCTGGCTACTCGGCTTAGTGGGTGGCGTGGCTGTTTATCGACGTGAACGTGAGCTGCTTAAAGATCAACAGGCCGCCGCTATGCGCTTGTATCGTTACAAAGAAATTATCGATCATCAACGCGATGGTTTTTGGGAGGCTGACAAAGACGGCTATTTGTGTGAGGTGAATTTGGCTTATGCCAACATGATTGGCTACACCACTGAAGAATTAACCAAGATGCACATCAACCAACTCGATACCAACGACGACCATGAAGTCGTCAATGCGCGGATCGATGATCTCATCAACAAAGGTGGGCAGATATTTGAAACGCAACATCGCCATAAAGATGGCCACCTCATCCATATGGAAGTGTCTGCCATGCTTAATTCAGATACTGAGAGTATGTATGCTTTCTGCCGCGACATTACTGACCGTAAGAAATCCGAAGAAGAAATTAAGCGCATCGCGTTCTTTGATCCACTCACTGGCTTAGCTAACCGCCGCCTGATGACTGATCGTATGTCGCAACACATTGCTCTGGCTCGGCGCGCCAACGAATTAGTTGCGGTCTGCATGATTGACTTAGATGGCTTCAAGCAAGTTAACGATCAAATGGGCCATAAAGCAGGGGATATTTTACTCATTGAAGTGGCTAGGCGTTTAGAAGAAACTTTACGTAACTCAGATACCGCTTCACGCTTCGGCGGCGATGAGTTTGCGCTCACCCTAGGCGGATTTAAAAAGATTAGCGAATGCGAACAGTCGCTCTTCCGCATCATCGCTTCGCTCGCTGCACCTTATCAATTGGATGGCCAAATCGCGCATGTCACCGCCAGTATCGGCGCGACGATTTTCCCCAATGATGGCAGCACGCCGGATCTGTTGTTGCGTCACGCAGACCAAGCAATGTACGAAGCAAAGCAAGCGGGAAAAAATTGCTATCGCTTGTTTAACCCCAGCTATCAAGCGCAACAACTATCTAATCATGCAACGTTACAAAAAATTAGCAAAGCATTAGATGCGGGCCAATTTGTTTTGTTCTACCAGCCGCAGGTTGATTGTCGTCGGGGCAAGATTATCGGCGTTGAGGCGCTGATCCGTTGGAATCACCCTATTCTGGGCGTGCTGTCGCCGTCTGAGTTTATTCCGTTGTTAGAACACGATGATCTGATTATTACGATGGGGGAATGGGTTACAGCTGAAGCGCTGCGCCAACTCGCCGAGTGGCGTAAGGCAGGGTTGGATTTGTCGATTGGGATCAATATCGCGACACGGCAACTTCATCAAAATAATTTTGTTTCTCGCCTAACTGAATTGCTGTCGGGCTATGATTTAGAGGTGACTAGCCATTTGACCATTGAAGTGGTTGAAACCGCCGCGTTGGAAGACATCAATCTTGTTTCCGCTGCGATTCAGCAGTGCCGCGACCTAGGTATTCACATTGCGATTGATGATTTTGGCACAGGCTTCTCCTCTCTCGCACATTTAAAACACCTGCATGTTGATGAATTGAAAATCGACAAGAGTTTCGTGTTCGGCATGCTGCAAAACCCAGAAGATATGGCCATCGTAAACGGGGTTATCGGCTTGGCTTCCTCGTTCAAACATCTGGTGATTGCGGAGGGCGTGGAAACTATCGACCATATCTTGATGCTCATAGAGCTTGGCTGCGATGTCATTCAAGGCTATGTGATAGCGCGCCGATGCCTGCTGACGAGATCGTTTCATGGATGAAAAATTTTGAGCCTGATCCGCTGTGGCAACTCTCTAGCAAGCAGCGCCCTTCGCGTGATTATTTTGAATTGTTATTAGCTGAAACAAATCATCGGCATTGGATTAATGATGAAATTGAAAGCAATCGCGAAATCGCTTTGGATCTACCGCCAAAAGTATTTTTAGATTATCGGCAATGCCAATTGGGGCTTTGGTATTACGGCGCGGGTAAGCGCCAGTTCGGCAAGGAGAGTTGGTTCCTCGCTATCGAGCCGCTGCATCAACGCATACATCAGAGCGCGTTAAAGCTGCGCGAATTACAGCAAGCTGGGAATAGCTTAGAGGCGGCGTATATGGCGGAAGCATTGAAGTCACAAAATGATGAATTGGATGCGCTACTGACAAATATACGGCATACATTGGTAGGGCCATTATTCATGGCGAGTTTGGAAAAATAAAGGGGATTTCAACATGGCGGGACATGAACTAATAGTGTGGAATGATGAGTTGCTCACGGGCGTTGCAGAGATTGATGAGCAGCATCGCATCTTGGTGAATAGCATTAACGAGGCGAATACGCGTTTAAGCAACACGCAGGTGAATGCGGAGATTCTAGGGAAAATAACCCAAGATTTATTGAGCTACGCGCTCTATCATTTCGAGACCGAAGAAGAGCTTATGCAAAAATATCATTACGCAGCGACGCAAGGGGAAGACTTAGCGCTGCATCAAAAACAGCATCGAGAATTCTCTGCCACTGTTGTCGCTGTGCGCGAAGGTATCAAAGCAGAAAAGTTGATTTCGCGGGAAGATCTACTGACCTTTTTGAACGGTTGGCTAATCAATCATATTCTCAATACTGATAAAAAATTGGGAATCTTTATTCAAGCGAAAAGAGCGCAATAGATGTTACTGACCCGTCTTACTTTTTTGCCGCTAGCCATACTTTTATCGGCGAGTGTTTTTTCAACGACCGCCTGCACGAAGCAGGCATTGCCCCCCATGGAGACAAGCAAAGTGACCGAACTTATTAAAAACGACATCAAAGTCGGAGAAGGCAAAGAGGCCGTTGCAGGAAAGCAGGTGAAGGTGCATTACACCGGTTGGTTGTATGACGAAACCGCACCGGAAAATAAAGGAAAGAAATTCGATAGCTCGCTCGATCGTAATGACCCTTTTGATTTTTCGCTCGGCGCTGGCGATGTAATCAAGGGTTGGGACGAGGGCGTGCAAGGGATGAAAATTGGCGGCTTACGCACACTGATTATTCCCGCAAACATGGGCTATGGTGCTCGCGGTGCGGGCGGCGTGATTCCGCCGAATGCAACGCTTGTGTTTGATGTGGAATTGCTCGGCGTCAAATGAGGGCGTGTGTTTTGTGAATAAAAATGGCAGCCTTGGCTGCCATTTTTTATGAACGTTACCTAAAGTGATTGAACCCGCCAAATACGTTTTGACGGAGTATGGTCACCCTCAATATTGCTTACGCTCTAGATATCTTGACTGAGAGTGGCGGCACGCGCCAAATTCCTTCGTTGTACTCACGAACAGCTCGGTCTGACGAGAACTGTCCGCAGCGCGCCACGTTAAGGATAGACATGCGCGACCATTGATTCTTATC
>JAUYFR010000203.1 GCA_030690855.1 Gallionellaceae bacterium | reverse complement strand
TTCAAATACTCAAATTCAAAGTCCTTGCTTCAGACTCATTTAGGGATTGGAAAATACTGGGACGGCGCGGTTTTACAGATCAGGCTTATTTTGCTAGCTGAGAGCCGATATAATTAGCCAATGAAATCAAAAATCTTAGCGTTTACTTCCCGCCCTTGGTTCCTGCCAGTTGTTATCGCACTTGCGCTGACGTTGTTGCCGGTATTGTTATTTTCCTTTGCTTTGTTTCTGACCTATCCAACCTTGCCATCGCTTGATGTGCTGACGGACTATCAACCCAAAGTGCCGCTACGGGTATTTAGCGCGGAAGGTAAATTGTTGGGCGAGTTTGGTGAAGAACGCCGCGAACTGGTGACCATTAAAGAAGTCCCCGACTTGATGAAAAAGGCCATTCTCGCCGCTGAGGATGATCGCTTTTATCAGCATGGTGGCGTGGATTATTTCGGCGTGCTGCGTGCGGCCCTCTCGAACTTTACTTCGGGTGGTGCGAAACAAGGTGCCAGTACCATCACCATGCAGGTGGCCCGCAATTTCTTTTTGTCGAAAGAAAAAACGCTAACGCGCAAATTTAACGAGATGTTGCTGGCGTTCAAAATCGAGCATAACTTGAGCAAAGATGAAATTCTTCAGCTCTACATTAACCAAATTTATCTGGGACAACGCTCTTATGGCTTTGCCGCAGCCGGCCAAATATATTTTGGTAAGCATTTGAATAAATTGAGTATTGCCGAAATGGCCATGTTGGCGGGCTTGCCCAAAGCGCCCTCGGCTTTTAATCCGGTGGTTAACCCTAAGCGCGCTAAGCTACGCCAGATGTATGTGCTGCGACGCATGCATGAGCTGAACTATATTACTGATGCTGAGTTTGAAGTTGCCCAGATCGAACAACTGGTTGCAAAACGTGGCAACCAAGAGTTTTCAATAAAGGCAGACTATCTGGCCGAGATGGCGCGGCAAGTGGTGTATGAACGTTTCCAGGAAGACACTTACACTAAAGGTTTTAATGTTTACACCACCATTCGCGAGGCAGATCAAATAGCAGCTTACGCAGCGGTGCGAACAGGTGTACTGGAGTATGACGCTCGTCACGGCTATCGTGGACCTGAAGGTTTTGTAGATTTACGCAAAAACAGCAGCGATGAATTCTTAGAAGACAGCTTGCAAGAGTCGAGTGATAGCGATGATTTGCTGCCTGCCATTGTGGTTGAGGCGAACGTAAAATTTGTTAAGGCCTATTCCAAAGGGGGCTTAGTCGTTGAAATTACCGGCGATGGTTTGAAGTTTGCCCAACGCGCGCTAAGTGACAAGCTGGCACTCAATCAACGAATTCGCGTTGGCTCGCTCATTCGTGTGCAGAAAAATGACAAAGACAGCTGGCAAATTACGCAAATGCCCCAAGTCGAATCAGCTTTCGTTTCTGCCAATCCGCGCAATGGTCAGATTTATGCACTGGTTGGCGGCTTCGACTTTAACCACAATCAATTCAATCACGTCACTCAGGCTTGGCGTCAACCGGGCTCAAGTTTTAAACCGTTCATTTATTCTGCCGCCTTAGAAAAGGGTTTTACACCCGCGTCGATTATTAATGATGCGCCCTTGGTTTTTGATGCCGCGCAAACCGGCGACGTTCCTTGGCAACCGAAAAATTACGATGATAGTTTCGATGGCCCGATGCGTATGCGTCAAGGCTTGATGAAATCGAAAAATCTCGTGTCGATCCGAATTTTGCAGGCAATTAGTCCTGAGTACGCACAAGATTACGTTAGCAAATTTGGATTTGATAAAGACAAAACGCCTCCTTATTTAACGATGGCACTGGGTGCAGGTTCCGTAACCCCAATGCAACTACTCACCGGCTACTCTGTTTTTGCTAATGGTGGTTATCGCATCAGACCCTACTTTATTCAGCGTATTGAAGATGCTGATGGCAAACTAATTAACGAGGCAGCCCTTACCGTAGCGGGAGAAAATGCCGAGCAAGTGATTGATGTACGCAATGCGTTCTCTATGGTGAGCATGATGCAAGACGTGGTGCGGCACGGTACGGCCACACGCGCAATGACCTTAGGCCGTCAAGATTTGGCGGGGAAAACAGGCACCACCAGTGACTCGATGGATGCTTGGTTCTGTGGCTTCCAACCAACGCTTGTGGGCATCGCTTGGATCGGCTTCGATAAGCCGCGAAGCTTGGGGGATAAAGAAACTGGCGGCGGCGCCGCCTTGCCAATCTGGATAAGTTACATGGGTAAAGCGTTGAAGGATGTACCTCAAGCGGAATACACCATGCCAGAAAACATGGTGGCAATTCGTATCAACGACAAAGGGATGCGCGACGCTAACGGCGGCAGAACAGAATATTTTTATCAGGAAAATATTCCTGGAGCGGGCGACGACGCAGTGAACGCTGAGCACCTTGATGAAGTTAAAGACCAGCTCTTCTAACGCACCCGCTAGAAATTAAAAGTTACAAGCAAGAGAGTAGCCCTGCGACCACACTGGGATTTCTAAATGAGCAAGCCGCACCCTATGCGTCGAGATCTAATGCGTGAGCAACTAGCACATCTTTCTGCGCGTTTAATTGCGGAAGATGGCATAACTGACTTTGCTTTTGCAAAGCGTAAAGCGGCGAAACAGTTAGGCGCGGCAGACACTCAACACTTACCGAGCAATCACGAAGTAGAAGAGGCACTACATAGCTACCGCGCCCTTTTTCAACACGAGAGCCACCCCAATGTGTTGTACCAACTGCGTGAAGAAGCGCTTAGTGCGATGCGCATGCTTGAACCCTACAACCCCTATCTAACTGGCTCGGTACTCAGTGGCACGGCGGGCGAAAACTCTGACATCAACCTCATGCTGTTTAGTGACGACACTAAGGCGGTTCTACTGTTCCTGCTGAAAAATAATATTGAATTTGAAGACGGGGAGTGGAAGGTGCGTGTTGGAGGGCATGAAGAAAATGTGCCGAGCTACACACTCACAGGCGAATCTGGTACGCAAATTCACATCATCGTTTTACCTGAAAATGCTCGCCACGGCGGTAGCCGTCACCCAGAAACCCATGCAGATATTGCCGCATTAGAAGAGCTGCTGACCTAGTAGTCTTCAAAAAATCAACTGCTCATAACTTT
>JAUYFR010000188.1 GCA_030690855.1 Gallionellaceae bacterium | reverse complement strand
AATAATAAATAGCAAATTCGGCTTTACCGTTGAGGTCGTAGATGTCGCCAGCGGGGCCGTTGCCAGCGTAACTGATGCGGCTTGTACGGGTGATGAAAAAGCCAAGTTGGCAATAAGTACTAACAGTAGAAATGAATAACTAGATGTAGCGCGAGTTTCAAAGTAATTTTTCATGCTCATCTCCTAATAGACAAATGCTTGTACATAGCTGACCGTATTTTTCGGCCCCGTGGTTCTGGCAGTAATTCGTATCTGAGGGGTCTGCCCTGCCACTGGGCAACCAGTGCCACTACAAACCTCTTGCGGTAGCGGAATATTCTGTCCGTTGTTATCTTGAAGGGCGCCACTAAACAGGCAACTTGCCGCGCCTACTGCTAGGTTTCCAGTGCGGCACATGCGTTGAATGACATAGCGAATCGTGTTGCCACTGCTATCTGGGCTAGGTAGCACAAGGGTGCTATCAGCGTCCCCCCATAGAATTCCTGTTCCATCCGTCAGACTTACCGCAAAATTAACACTGGAGTAATAACCGCTACTTCTCCAGTCACCCGTGTTAAGCCCACTAAAAGGGTCTATAGCCGTGTTTGAGCCACCGGTAATATTTAAAGGGTGCGTATTGTCCAACAAAATATTTAAGTTACTGTTTGCCGCGTCAAGTGCCGCAAGCCATAAAACAGCCGCCTCAATTCCTGTATCACCCGAACTCGTCGCTGATTGTTTAAATGAAAGATTTCCGGCGATCATCGTACTGGTGTCTACTGAACGAATCAGTGCTACGGCGGCTAACGACATTGCCAACAAGGCAATCAAGGCAAAAAATAGCACCACACCACGCTGTTTTATAGGCCGTGCTTGTATTCCAATCAATTGGGAGCGATTTTTCATAGCGTGCCTTTTGACCAAACCATATTGCGCAAAGGAATGATAGTTTCAAACACGCGGTAACGGTAACAACCCCAATCTGCATCTGCAGTTAGATCAATTGCCGGTGCCGGTGATAACGCACTTCCCTCCCACGCACATAAACCAGTTGGCGCAGCACTAGTGGTTGAGCTACACGCCGTTGTCGTTACGCATGCGTTTGTAGCGGGATCTTTAGCTTCCTTTTTTGCATTACGCGCTACAACTGCTACCCGCACTGCTTTAATGCGGTTACGGTTTGCAACTGATGGTGCAAGCCACGTCCCACCCGTGGCATCAACCCACTGTGTTATTTGATTTGAATTCGCCACTGTTGAAACGCCATATTGAGCTTGAAGATTAACAACACCGACAACACCTGGTATACCGTTACGCTCCAGATTGCCGTTATTTACCGCGAAGGTGGTTGCGCTCCAGCTCCCCAAACAAGATAGGCTCGCACCCGCAACAGCCACCGCTGTATTGGCGAGCGTTACTGTTGTCGTTCCACTGACTGCGCTTGCCGCTGAAAGTGCGCATGTGCCGCCATTTACAATCAATGCTGTATCTCCAGCCTGACAGCCAAGATTATTGGCTACCGTGATATCGTTTGCGGTGGGCGCACCCACGGCAGTAATCGTTTCTGGAATACCCCCGCCAAGAGAGTTGCCGTAACGAATTGCCAGCGTATCGCTTGTACCATCGGTAATTGTGGCTGGCGTTAGCCGACTGAAATTGCTCGCTGGCGTAGTATCTGCCGCGCCATCTACCGTTACCGTACTGCACTCAATCGCTGAATCTGCAACACCCGCCACACCGGCTGGCATGAGTGGGAATCCAGCCAATTGCATTTCACGTCCAATGTTATACATTGCGATACTGCCATTGGTTTGGGCATCTGCAGTCCCGGTCGTTGTTCTTTTTTGTGCTTCAAAAACTGTAAAAACCTGCATGATTACAATCGTCGCAAGCATGCCAATAGCAAGGCCGACCATAACCTCCACCAAGGTAAAGCCAGCTTGGATGATTAGTATTTTTTTGTGGTTAGTCGGCATAGCGTTAGCCCCCGGTTATATTGGCAACGGTACTAAAGCTATGTGGCAATTCGCCGGGCTGTTGCCAATTGACCGTTACCGTAAATTGGACTCCCGACTGAGCAGTCGTACGCCTTCCGTTTGGCAATAATGTAGAAATATCCGTGTTACTTTCTACATAGCTAACGTAACCTGCTCTAGTTGGATCGGGATCAGCCCACATTTGGCCAATTCTTTGTTGTGCGATATTGCTGGCCTCTGTTCGGAATTTTGAATCTGCAACATTTTTAACCATGTTTGCTTGGAGCCCGACAATCCCCAGTACGCCCATTGAAAAAATCAAGATAGCAATCATTGCTTCGAGCAACACAGCGCCCTGCTGTGATTTATGAGGAGCTAGGTTTTTGGGTTTATTCATAACTAAATCCCTCAACATCCAGTTGGGCTTGTTGTTGACGACACATTAGGGTCGCACATTCGAACATTGCCCCCAGCACCCACTGTAACTCTCATGTTTTTATTTCCACCATTTGCTACAAAATCTAGTTGTGTAATCGCGGCAGAGGCATCAGCATTGGCGACGATCATTCCAAAGTTGTTAAACGTTATAGTTGTCGCGCCAATCGGCGTTACTGTCAACGTTACACTCTTTGATCCTTCGCTGGACGATCGAGATTCAACTGCTGAAGCAGGAACAACTGTGGCAACCGACCATGAGCTTCCAGTACCCAGTTGGAACGCTACATTTGTATTTCTTGATACAGCCTCGGCTCTGGCTCGCTGCATTCCATTCAAAACTGACTCAGCTGCATTACGAATTTCTGTATTTCTCATCCATGCTGTGAAATTTGGCATTGCTACAGCCGCCAATATCCCGAGGATCAAGACGCCGACCATTAACTCGGCCAGAGAAAACCCTAATTGCTTCACTTTTAATCGGGTGCTTAACACGATCCGCCTTTACTAGTAATCCAGCAATTTGCTGGAACAGCACCCCAGCCAGTTTTTAAACCTGTTGTTCGCCTTGTGTTTGTTTCATTTATGGAGTAAGCAAAATCCGCCATGCTGCCTACGCCGCTAGCCGAAATTGTGTATGCCGAAATGGTTGCTGCTGGTGTATTGCAGTCATAAGTAAAATTTGTAGTCGCAGCAGGGCAGGTTCCACCAACATAAGTTCGGTTATCTTGAAAGTACTGCTCTATTTTTACTCGCCCATCCGATAGAGCCGCTGTTGCTTCGATCAACTTCCCGCGTGTTACATAATCAGAATAAGCCGGAACGGCAACCGCCGCCAAGATTCCAATGATCGCTACCACGATCATCAGTTCGATTAATGTAAATCCTTTTTGCAGCTTCATGTGACTCTCCTAAATTTATTGATGCGAAAGTTAAAACAGCGTCTAGCGCAAGGCTAGGCAAAACAGATAAGTGGTTATTTTCACTGACTAACGTTGGTTTTTTAGAATTAGGCGGCAATAAAAATCCTTAGCGGGACAGACACACTAAGGATTTTTAAAGCTCACGGCGGAATTCGCAAAAATTAGTAGCCCGTTTTTCCATGCACCGTCGGCAGTGCGTCGCCTTCTGATATGAGTGCCCAGATTAAAGTGGCAATGCTTTCTGTAGCGATCACGGTGTGCCGATTGCCTGATGCCATCATTTTTTCGCGTAATTCTTTCCGCACCGCCGCCGAGCCCGTGAGTTCAAACAGAATGTCGATGCTATCGCTCTTGGCGATGATTTGATCGAGGTTTAAATTTTCAATGCCATGCGCTTTGGCAAGGGCCGAGCCCGCCGTTTCGCCTTTTTCTGCCACGGCCACGATGGAGATTCCTTTGTTAGCCTGGCCTAACAATTTTTCTAAAAATACGGAACCCACTCTACCCAGACCAACAACTGCGATTGATTGCTTTTGCATTTTTTTCTCCCTTGTTGTGTGTAAAAATTAAATCTAACGATGTTGGCTCGATGTCCCTGAAACCCCGCAGGGCTTACCTTAGCATGAATGCCACTTTAAAAATCCAGCGGATTAATCTTCAAATTGGCCTACGAATTGGGCTCCCAGTCTTACGCTTCATTCAGTTGCCTAAAATTTTGCCTTTCGGCTATACTCTGACCAGAGTGGTTATTTTAAGGAGTTCACATCATGCAAACTTGGCAAATACAGGAAGCAAAAGCACAACTATCTACTGTCTTGCGTGGCGCTGAGCTGCAAGGCCCTCAAGAGATCACTAACCACGGTCGCTCTGTTGCGGTGTTACTTTCTCGTTCCGACTATGATCGGCTCGCTGGCACTAGCCAATCACTAGTAGTCTTTATGCGCCGCTCTCCTCTTTATGGTGTGGATGATTTGGTTATTGCGCGAGATCAGACCTTAACGCGCGAAATCTCGCTATGAGCTATTTAATTGATACCAATGTTTTATCTGAATTACGGCGTCGCGAGCCTGATGTAGGCGTGGTTGAGTGGTTTGCACATCGCCCTGCCACAACACTGTATTTAAGTGTGTTGACCCTAGGTGAAATACGTAAAGGCATCGATCGGTTGCCGAATGACGAGCGAAAGCTTCAATTGCTAGATTGGCTAGAGATTGACCTCCCCGCTTTTTTTTCCAGTCGCATTTTACCTGTTGATTACACAGTGGCAGAGCGTTGGGGGCGTCTCACAGGGCAAGCTGGACGCCCCCTTCCTGCAATTGATAGTTTGCTTGCCGCCACAGCACTCACTCACAATTTAAAACTTGTCACCCGCAATATTCGTGATTTCACTTATCCCGAGCTTGAAGTCATCAATCCTTGGCGAAGTTAAGGAGACGCTGATTTATTCGTCATCCTCGCGTAGGCGGGGATTCAGCGCCTTTATTTAACTAGGCTCCCGCCTTCGCGGGATAACCAATGACTTGGCAGCTTGCTGCCTTAGTTCAGATGGCTAGTAGTTTCATCAACGACGAAACCGAATAAATCAGCACTTCCTTAGCTTTAAAAATCCAGCGGATCAATATCCAGTGACCAGCGTATTTTCTTGGCTGGGATGGTTTCAATCAACGGCCGCCACTCCCGCAAAAACTGTTGTAGCGATTTTCGCGTGTCGCTTTGCACCAGTAACTGCGCGCGAAAGTGGTTGGCACGCTTTGCCATCGTTGCCGCCACCACTCCATAAATCTCGACCGGCATTTTTAACTCTTTTGCCATTTCCCTCGCCTGTTTCAAAAATACATATACATCGCTTTCTTGCCTGTCTTCTGCGCGTAATAGCACTTGAAACACAAAGGGGGGAAAGCCAGCCTGTTCGCGTTCGCTGAGCAACGTCTTCGCCCATTCGTCAAAGTCATGAGCGCGTAATGCTCTAAATAAGGGGTGATCGGGAAAGGCGGTTTGCACCAATACTTCGCCCGGTTTATCTGCGCGGCCTGCGCGGCCTGACACTTGCGCAAGTTGCGCGAATAATTTTTCTGAAGCGCGAAAGTCTGCACTATACAAAGCACCATCTGGGTTGAGCACGCCCACCAAGGTCATATTTGGAAAGTCGTGACCCTTGGCTAAAATTTGTGTGCCTACCAAGATATCGACCTCTTCGGCTTCAATTTGTTTGCGCATGGCAACCCAGCTACCTTTGTTGCGCGTGCTATCGCGATCCACGCGCAAAATTCGCGCTTCGGGGAAATGCGCTTGTAGCGCTTCTTCGACGCGTTGCGTACCCAGCCCCACTGGCTGTAAATCTGTATTGCCACAACTAGGGCAACCATGCGGCACGCGTTCTTGATGGCCGCAGTGATGGCAGCGCAATCGCCGATCTTTTAAATGCAGCACCAATTTACCCGCGCAGTTTGAGCACCCAGACAACCAGCCGCAGGCGGTACACATCAGCACTGGCGCATAGCCACGTCGATTAATGAATATCAGGCTTTGCTCTTTGCGCTGCAAACGCTCACTGAGTGCGGCGAGAAGGAGTGGGCTAAGGCCATCTTGCATCGGCACATTGGCCGTGTTGAGACAGCGCACTACTGGTAAAGCGGCTTGCTCATTAGCGCGCCGCGTGAGCTTCAATAATTGATAGCGCCCACTTTGCGCGTTGTAATAACTCTCTAATGACGGCGTGGCTGAACCTAATACGATGGGCACACCGCGTTGATTGGCGCGAAAGATAGCGACATCACGCGCTGAGTAGCGCAGACCATCTTGCTGCTTGAACGAGGCATCATGCTCTTCGTCAACCAAGATCAAGCTCAGTTTTGGTAGCGGAGTAAATACAGACAGTCGCGTTCCCAAAACGATTCGCGCCTCACCCGACTGCGCCTTGAGCCAATTTTTGGTGCGCTCAGTGTCATTCATCCCGCTATGCAAACTGACTAACTCAGTATGGGGGAAGCGACTGCGGAAGTAATTTTCAAGCTGAGGAGTCAGGTTAATCTCGGGTACCAGCAACAACACCTGCCCTTGCTGTTGCAGCGCTAGATGCATGAGGTGCACATACACTTCGGTTTTGCCGCTACCGGTAATGCCGTGCAATAGAAAGCATTTGAAGCCAGATTTTCCATTAGAGCGTTGGTCGGACTTCAGTCCGACATGTCGGGTTGAAACCCGACCTACATTTTCTTGATTTTTGTTTTTTTCAAAATCTAATGAAGAGTCTGGATTGAATCCCGCCGTTTGCGTGACTGCGTCCACTGCTACTTGTTGCTCAGCGGTCAGCGTGTGAGCGTTGTTGAAAGTGTGCGCTAGCGCGTGTGGCTGTGTCATGGCACAAGACGCAACCCAGCCCTCATCAACTAATACTTTCAATTGTGTGGTCGCGCTACTAGATAGCGCTTTCAACTGTGCCATGCTCAGCGCTTGCTCACTCAGCGCTTGTAATAAGCGTAGCTGCACTGCACGGCGCTTCGGAAATTCTTTCAGGTCGAGCGCACGCCCAGCTGACGTTAATTCGTAACTCAATTCCCGTTTGATAACGACGGGTTCTGCCGCTCGTAGGCGTGAAGGCAGGGCGGCCATCACCGTCAGCCCCAGTGGATGATGGTAATAGTCGCTACAGAAGCGCAACAGGGTGAGTACTTCTTCTGCGAGGGGCGGCACATCAGCCAATAACTGTGTGATCGGTTTAATGCGATCTACCGCGAAATCAGACTTTTCGACCACCTCCATGACGATGCCGACCATTTGCTTGCGCCCAAATGGCACGAGTACCCGCTGGCCTATCTTGACCTGCAAATTTTCATCCACTAAGTAATCAAATAGTGTTGACAAGGGCACATCGAGCGCGATGCGAAGAATGGGCATGTTATTGAATTTTTCTCTGGTAATTTCTATGCAATTTCATTAATCAGCTT
>JAUYFR010000187.1 GCA_030690855.1 Gallionellaceae bacterium | reverse complement strand
ACGAGTGAAGAAGCGCTACTGGCGATCAATACCTCCTACCCCTATGTGTATAACTCCAACGCAGTGCTGTATTTGTTGGTGGGCTTGCCGGTTGCAGCGAACGGTGCCGTCAACGTCAACGGTGCTTCGAGCGCTAGGCTGGTCAGCGGGTTTTCCGGCTTTCGCGATTGGGGCGTGCAGGTCTATGACGGGTTCAATCAGGGGCAGTGGGAATACTCCTACGCCGCGATGGTTTCCAACGGCGGCAGTATCGATAATCCGAACGACAGCGATGCGCGTAAAGACCTAACGGTGCGCTTTCAGACCTCGTATCTATTTGGCGGGCAAGGCCCTAATCGTGAAGATGTCAGCGCGTTTGTATGGCGGCAGGATGGCTCCAGATTGTTTGGCACAGAACATTTCGGGCTGGTGCGAGAAGGGCTGGGGCTCAAATATCTGCGCGGCAAATATCGTGTCTCGTCAGAATATTTACGCGGCAATGGCATGATCGTGGGCGGACAGACGCCACCTTTTGCGGGGCAAGCTTTTGCTGCCGGTGTGAATGAAAAAGCTGACGGTTGGTATGTCGAAGGCGGCTGGCGTTTCCTGCCGCAGTGGGAAGCTGATCTGCGCTATGACTATCTCGATTTTATGATGCAGACTGCTGCCAATGAGCGAGAGATGGCTAGTACCACGCTGGGTTTACAGTACTTTATCAATCCGGCCACTCGCGCTATTTTTAATTACGAATGGCGCAACATGAAGGTGAGCAACCCGACGGCAATTGCTGCTGGAGTCGCACGCAATAATGCACTCAACATCGCTGATAATCTGGGGGACCGTATCAGTGTGCAACTCACTTGGTCGTTCTAATTCTGTTTTTCCGGCGTTCGGCGTTGAAGCCTCACGCTACTTGAGGCAAGATACGCGTCAGGAGCATTCCTTCTGGGGATGAGTTAAAAAGATCAACATAAAAACAAGAGAATAATCATGGGCGCACAGTGGAAAGCTAGACACAAAGAAATCGCAGCAAACGCAAAAGGTAAAATTTTTGGCAAATTAGCCAAAGAAATTATGGTGGCAGCGAAAGGTGGCGCTGATCCTGATTCGAATTCACGTTTACGCTTGGTAGTTGAGCAAGCTAAAAAAGCCTCCATGCCGCGCGAAACCTTGGATCGCGCCATCAAAAAAGGTGCAGGCCTGTTAGATGGGGGAGCACAGCTAGAGCGCTTGGTGTACGAGGGTTTTGCGCCGCATCGTGTGCCGGTGATCGTTGAATGTCTGTCCGATAACGTCAACCGCACCAAGTCGAGCATGAACGTTTTATTCCGCAAAGGTCAGCTCGGTGCCGAAGGTTCGGTGTCGTGGGATTTTAGCTATGTGGGCATGATTGAAGCAACAGCTAACGCCAAAGATGCGGATGCAGAAGTGGCGGCTATCGAAGCGGGAGCGCAAGACCTTGAGCCAGCGGATGAAGAAGGCACAGCGCTTTTTCTGACGGATGTCACTGATTTAGATGCCGTGTGTAAAGCCTTGCCAGCGCATGGATTTACGGTTGTTTCTGCCAAGCTGGGCTTTCGTCCAAAGAACCCCGTTTCACTCAGTAGTGATGCGGAGCGAGAGGAAGTTGAAGCCTTCTTGGAAGCGATAGACGGCGATGATGATGTGCTAAACGTGTATGTAGGCCTGGCGGGTTAAACACGGATTGTCCATTATGCCAAGACACCTTCTTGTAGGTCGGGCTGAAGTCCGACCTACAACGCCTTAATTTTGTGGCACTCCTACAGGTTAATGGGTTTGGGTTAAACCTGTGCACCCTCACATAATTAAAGAGAAAATCTGAATGTATGCCCAGACTTTTTTAAGAGTATTGATGTTGCTGGCATTGATCAGTGGCACGCTGTTATCAGCGTTTTCCTATAGCGCTGAATCGATCAAAATCGGCGTGCTCGCCTTTCGCCCCAAGCCGCAAACACTCGTGCAGTGGCAACCGCTAGCGACTGCGCTTAAACAAGCTATTCCAGAAAATAATTTCGAAGTTGTCGCGCTCACTTATCCCGAGTTGGAGCAGGCTGTCACCGATCGACAAGTGGATTTTGTGCTGACCAATCCGGGTCATTATGTGTTGTTGTCAAAGCGTAAGGGTTTATCGGCACCGCTCGCCACTTTGGGGTTGGATGAAAATGGCCGACATGTCAGCGCTTTTGGCGGGGTGATTTTTACGCGTGCAGATCAGCAGTCGATCAATAATTTACTTGATCTGCGTGGAAAAACGGTCGCAACAGCAGGTACTGAATCGCTCGGCGGTTATCAAATGCAGGCCTACGAATTTAGCCTCAAGGGTATTAAGTTGCCGCAAGACGTGAGCGTTATTTCCACCGGCATGCCGCATGACACAGTGATTCAAGAAGTGCTTTCTGCTAGGGCAGAGGCGGGCTTCGTGCGCACGGGTGTGTTGGAAAGCATGGCGCGCGAAGGCAAGCTGGAAATGCAGCAACTCAAAATTCTGAACGCGCAGAAATGGGGGGAATTTCCTATGGTTATTTCAACGCGCCTCTATCCAGAGTGGCCCTTTGTGGCGAGGAAAGATATTGATGAAAGTTTAGCGCGAAAAATAACTGCTGCCTTATTTAGCTTAGATGAAAATGTAGCTGCCACCAAGGCCATGGAAATACATGGCTTTTTCATCCCCGCCGATTACACGCCAGTGGTGGATTTGCTGAAAGAATTACGTTTGCCTCCCTATGAGGCCATGCCGTTCTTTACGCCGCAGGATATTTTTACGCGTTATCGCAGTGAGTTTTTTGTGGGCGTGCTGACGCTTATTTTGATTCTAAGTTTGGTAGTGCGACTATTCTGGACCAATCGTGGGTTGACAGAGGAAAAGCGCATCGTTTCTTTGCAATCAAAACGAATTCAAGAGGGCGAGCAAAATCTAATTAACATTTTGAATGTCAGCCCGATTGCAGTGCGTATCGCTATGAAGCAGGGGCATCAGGTAGCTTTTTTTAATCAAAGCTATGTTGAGCTGCTTAAAAATCCGAAAATTATGGAACAGAATCCTCAGCAATATTATGCGCGTGCTGAAGATTACGATGAAATACTGGCCGAGCTTGCATTGGGAAACGCGGTAAAGAATCGCTTAGTGGAGCTGCACTTGACCGACGGCGAAACGGTGTGGGCGTTGTCCTCCTACATGCGCATTAAATACCAAGATGAGGAAGCTGTTTTGGGATGGTTTTTCGATATAACAGAAAGCAAGCGAGCCGAGGCTGCAATATTGCGCTCCAACAAAGAGCTTGAACAATTTAGCTACAGCATCTCGCACGACATGCGCCAGCCTTTACGTATGATTTCGAGCTATATAAAACTGTTGGAAATAGCACTGGATAAGCAACTCAGTGTCGAGCAAAAGAAATATATGAGTTTCGTGACGGATGGTGCAACGCGTATCGATAGCATGATGTTGGGCTTGCTTGAATACTCGCGCATCGGTCGTAAAGGCGAACCGGCAACATGGATTGATAGCCGTGCAGCGCTTAACGAAGCCTTGTTGTTTTTGCAGCCGGAGGTCAAAGAGTCACAAGCCTATATTCGCGTGCAGGGCGATTGGCCGCGCATCTTCGCAAGCCACGATGAAATATTGCGTTTGCTACAAAACCTAGTGGGTAATGCGCTTAAATTTCGCATCGCTGAGCGTCCTCCTGAGGTCCTCGTGTTAAGTGAAATTGTCGAAAAAAATTGGCGGGTGAGTATTACAGACAACGGTGTCGGCATTCAGCCAAGTCAAATAGGTAGGCTGTTCCAGGTATTTCAGCGTTTACAAAGCCAAGCCGCTTATGAAGGGACGGGCATTGGCTTGGCACTGTGCCGCAAAATTGTTGAGAGGCATGGCGGAACAATTGGCGTGGACTCAGCAGGTGAGGGCAAGGGGTGTCGCTTCTATTTTGAGATGCCGATGCAGAAAGAAACTCAATGATATTTGCCGGTAACGTATTGAATCTCTCTGGGGCAATTCCCTGCCCCTTGGGGCGGCGTATTTTTTGTAGGTCGGGTTGCACTCGCAAGGGGTAGGCCGTGGTTGTACGGGGCTAAAGCCCCAACAACACACGCTCAAACCCGACCTACAAAAATCCAGCTCGCGTAGGATGGGTTGAGCGTAGCGATACCCATTGGAGGTGGATATTGATTAACATATTGATTATATTGAGTTATTTGTTTTTCTTGGCAGGCGTCCGCCCGCTAAGCATGTGATTCACAATTGAAGGAGATTTTGATGGGTACTTATTCACTACTGTTGGCGCTTGCATTCAGCACCGTACTTGCTAGCCCTGCAAACGCGGCTGAGCCAAGCCATTTTGATCGCATCAAATCAAGCAAAGCGGTGCGCGTGTGTATTTGGCCGGACTACTACGGCATCACCTATCGCAATCCAAAAACACAACAGCTTTCCGGCATCGACATTGATATGGCGAACGAGCTGGGTAAAGACATGGGCGTCGCGGTGCAGTTTGTAGATAGCTCGTTTGCTAAGTTGATTGACGACGTGCTGCAAGATCGTTGTGATGTGGCAATGTTCGCCATTGGCATTACGCCGGTGCGTGCTGAAAAATTACGCTTCACTCGCCCACATTTGGCGAGCGATATTTATGCCATCACGACTAAAACGAATCGTCGTATCAAAGGCTGGGATGACATCGATAAAGCCGGTTCGGTAGTGGCGGTAGCGAAAGGCACGTTGCATGAGCCGGTGATGAAAGCCAAGCTGAAAGCGGCACAACTGTTGGTGTTGGATACCCCTTTTGCCCGCGAGCAAGAGGTGCAGTCAGGCCGCGCCGATGCGTTTATGACCGACTATCCGTACAGTCAGCGCTTTCTTACCAATAACGATTGGGCGCGTTTGGTATCTTCACCCAGCACTTACCACATGACTTCTTATGCCTACGCCATCAAGCCGGGTGACGACGCGTGGTTTACCCGTATCGACCAATTCATGGCTGACATCAAGCGCGATGGTCGTTTGTTAGAGGCGGCTAAACGCCACAAACTCGACCAGATTATCGCCCCATGATTTCTCAACCTCGGCAGTTACGCCGAACTTTTTTGCTTGCAGTACTGCTATTCGTCGGAGGCATGTTAGCGCTTGCCAGCTTTACGCTATGGCGGCTACATGATGATGCAGTCAGCAATGGTCTTGAAATTTCTGCCATGCACACCCGTGGCTTTGAGGACTTTCTCACACAAAGTTTGCATGTGACTGAGCTCGTGGCGATCACTGCCAGTGAGCATGTCAGCAATACGCGTGAATTAAGTTTGATTGAACGCAGCTTTGTGAGCACGCTGAGTCACGCGCCTTTTTTACGTTCGATGTCGATGCTGAATGAGCAGGGGCGCATCGTCGTTAGCTCGAATCCTGCCAACGTGGGCAAAGTGGTCGATACGCAAAGCTATTTGCCCGCAGTGACTGAGCGGCAAGAAATTCAACGGATTGGCGCCCCGTGGTCAGGGCGAGATTTTGCCGATGGGCGGGTAGCCACTGCTCAAGCACCCGTAGAGGCGGATGCCGCTAGCTTTATTCCAGTGACGCGTAATTTAACGGTGGGCGCCCGCCGCGTAACGCTACTCATTGCGCTCAACTCTGATTACTTTATTAATCACATCTCGCAAAAATTAGAGGCCAATGAGGGCGAGGTCGAAGTAATGCGCTTTGACGGCACCTTGCTGATGTCTACCGCATTATCTGAGCAGCCCGGATCAATGCATGAATACGTGCAGAGCGATTTACATTTAAATGAAATCGAATCGGGAAAGTTTGAAGAGAGCAATCAGCATAAGAAAGAAAGTCTCAGCTCATTCCGCGCTTCGCGCTTATATCCCTTCGTCGTGGTGACACATCTTAATCGTGAATACGCTTTGCAGAATTGGCGCACCGAGGCGAAAACATTGCTCGCTGTAATGGGGCCAGCATTGTTGGTGATTGTTGGTCTAGCGATTGCATTTTATCGCCGTCAATTGCAATTGGCGGAGCAGCGACTTGAGGCCGAGCGTCTGCATCGTATTAATGCTACGGTGTTTGACGCCAGTGCCGAGGCCATCATCATTACTGATCTTAATGCCAACATCATTTCGGTGAACGCGACCTTCACGGCGATTACCGGTTACAGCGCGGAAGATGTGTTGGGAAAAAATCCCCGCATATTGGCATCCGGTAAGCAAAGCACTGAGTTTTACGAAAAGATGTGGAATGCGATTTTGCAACATGGAATTTGGCAGGGCGAGCTAGTCAATCGGAATAAGAATGGCAATCAGTATGAAGCGCACAGCTCGATTACCGTGTTTCGCGGCGTTGACGGTGAAGTGCAACACTTCATCGGTGTTATTAGCGACATTACTTTGCGCAAGCAGGCCGAGTCAGAATTAAGGCGTAGCAATGCAGACTTGCAACGCTTTGCCGAGGTGACTGCGCATCACCTGCAAGAGCCTGCACGCCGTCTGGCCAGTTACGCCGAGAGATTAGCTAAGCAATTAGCGGGACGCATTGATGATGAAGACACACAAAAATCAGTGGAATTTATCGGCAGCCAAGCGCGGCGCCTGAAGATTTTATTAGGCGACATTGAGCGCTACCTCGCGGCCGACCAAGCGCGCGGAAAAATTGAACCCGACGTGCGCAAAATTTTAGATCGTGTGTTGGATGATCTGTCTGAAGAAATTGAACGCGCGGGCGCAGCGATCACGGTAGGTGAGCTGCCTTCTGTGTTGGTGGATGCACCTCGGCTAGTTGATTTGTTTGAAGTTGCGATTGGCAATGCCTTGATTTACGCCAAGCCGACACAAGAAGGAGTGCCGTTAAGCATCACCATTGAAGGTGAAGTTAAGGCGGGTCGAGTGCATTACCGTATTTTTGATAATGGTCAGGGGATTGAGCCACAGTACCGAGAGCGGGTGTTTAAAGTATTTGAGCGACTTACCACCAGTGGTGAGGGTACGGGAGTAGGATTGTCTATTGTCCGACGCATCTCAGAAAACGCAGGTGGTTCGGCTTGGATTGAAGAGGCGGTTGGTGGTGGATGCGCGGTGTGCATTGATTTGCCAATTAGATAATATAAACAATAGGTTATGTAAGCTTTGTTTTGGATTTTGTAGCTTGGGCTTGGGCGTGTATGGATAGAGGCGTCGCCGCAAGGTGGCTGCCGTTTCTTTTTTGAATTGCCCATCAAGGAGTTGTAATGAGTGATCAAAAATTTGTGATCCTGTTGGCTGAAGATGAGTTGGCAGATGCTTATTTAGTGAAAACAGCTTTGAAGGAGAATAATATTCTCGCTGAATTGCAGCATGTGGTTGATGGTAGAGAAGCGCTTGAATATTTGCAGCGTAAGCCACCTCACTATGCGCAGGCGGTGCGCCCAAATTTAATTTTGCTTGACCTTAATATGCCACGCATGGACGGACGCGAATTTTTAGAGGCGATCAAGCTTGAGCCTACGCTACGCGACATTCCTGTTGTTGTATTAACGACTTCAGAAGTTGAACGCGATGTGGTTTCTTCTTATGGTTTAGGTGCGGCGGGCTACATAACCAAACCGATTGATGTGGTGGATTTTATGGCAGCGATTCGAGATTTGAGCGAATACTGGATTGATTTGGTGCATCTGCCAGATACTGAAAACAAGTGAGTGTGTAATGGGGAAAAATAGAATCATGCGTGCGTTGATTGTCGAGGATAAACCCGCCGACACGCAGCTTTTGCAGCTAGCTTTAGCGCGGAGCGGCTTTGCTCTGGAGTTGAGTTTCGTTAAAGAGGGTGTTGAGGCGCTTAGTTTTTTACGGCAAGAAGATAGCTTTGCCTCGGCCCTCCGTCCCGATATTATTTTGCTTGATTGGGGGTTGCTAGGCATGAGCGGGCTGGAGGTGTTGTCAGCGATTAAAGCTGACAAAGAGCTATCTGCAATCCCCGTCGTTATTATTTCTGATTCTGCTCTTAACAAAGACGTGTTGGCAGCCTATCAGGGTGGCGTAGCTGGATATTTTCTGAAGCCTGCTGATTTAGATCAGCTTGTAGCTACGATCC
>JAUYFR010000186.1 GCA_030690855.1 Gallionellaceae bacterium | reverse complement strand
GGATCGTCTGGATTAACCCTCGCCGCTTCGCGATAAGCGCGCTGTGCTTCCGCATACTTGTCGTCAATCATTAATAAATTGCCCCGATTATTGAGAGCCGCAGCATTATTGGGTTGCAAGCTAATTGCTTTATCGAAGTATTTCATCGCCTCATCTCGATCACCCAACTTCGCCAAGATGATACCAATTTGCAAATGCGCATCTGCATCCAGCGGGGTCTTCTCGATATGTTGGCGATAATGACGAGTTTTAGTTTGTGAACTAATTTTCAGCATTGAGGCCACTTCGTTAGGGAACTTTTTATCAATGGATTCTTTGCTAACTTCACCCGGCTTCCATTTGGATTCCGCCAAACTCGCTGGCTTGTAGGTTTCCCATGCTTTTTCCACATTGAGGATAGTCAGTCCTTTATCTTTCCACTGATAGTAATTCTTCGCGCCTAGCTCCCATGCCTTAATGAACGAGCTACCCACAACGGTCGTTTCAACAGGTATCCAAAGCAGGTCATCGTAAATAACATACATGTCATCCATGGTGTAGCTATCGTCTTCTACATGCACACCGGTGGAGAACATCATAAACATGTGGCCAGGCACTTCAACCACCCGTGTTGCGATGCCCATGCTATCTAACGCCGAGGTGTAAAACGCCACCAAGTCGTCGCAGTCGCCCGATTTACGCTCTAGCGTTTCGCGAGGAAACTGAATGTAATCGATCGTATCCGCTTTGCCCGAAGTCACTTGATAGGGATTGGTTGGGTCAGGGATATAAGTTAAGCCATACACTCCTAGCGCATTAAACAACGCTGCGGCCAATTGCGGCTCATCTTTAACCTCTTTGTATTGCGTCACCACTGAGCGCACAAAGTTTAATAGCGGAGGATCTTTCGGGGTAATAAAAGAAGCATAGCGCTCGCGCTCGTCCCACATCAGTTTATGTTTTTCATAAACCTTGATCGTTGCATTCTTGCTGTAAGGCAGACGTTTGCCATTATCAAAATAGCTTGCCTCCAACATTGCTTGCACCGACGAATCTTCAGTAACACTCAAAATATGATTATTGAAAACCGCCTTTAATTTGAATTCAACACTTTGCCCTGGTAACAATTTTTCTACTTTGCTTTCTGTCGCAAAATCCATAAAGTCGTTCACCTTAAAGGAGAAGGTAATCCCCTCCATTGGGTTTGCCGTGTTGTTTGTGAGCTTAACTACGCCCACACCATCTTCTTCGTACATCTTGTAACTATTTGAAAATATTGGCTTAATTTTAACAATATCAATTTCCAATGGTGCTTTGCTAAACATCAGCGTTTTCGCATTTACTTGATACTTTTCAGCTTCTGTCCCATCAGAGCTATGGGCTGCGATGTAATAGGTGTAGGGAGTATTAGGTGTGAGCGCATCTTTCGTAAACTCTGGCGTAATGGCTTCAGCTACTTTGACAAAGTTGTTACCTTCCTTTTGGTAAATGATGTACGAATTCACAAACTCTGATTCGATTGGCTTCCAGCTCAGCTTAATTTGCCATTCGCTTGCCTCGACCATCACGGAGTCCAACGTAGGTGGCGTGTATTTCTTTGACAACCCCATCACCAAGGCACTGGTCGCACCTTCGTATCCCAATGCCGTTTCCGCAGCGACGCGGTAAAAATATTTACCGTCAGCCTCTAAAGCACGATCAACATATTTATTTTCTGCAACAGTGGCGACACGCACAAAACCACTCTTGGCATCTTTTGAGCGATACACCTGATATTGCTTCACATAGGGCAATGCTAAAAGATCCCAACTCAAGGCAACACTATGCAAACCATCTTCGGCTACAAGATGCTGTGGAGCGATAGGCTTGTATTGCGTCACAAAAGTTTGCACACGCTTGCTACCTTGCTCGGCGATAAAGAAAGCCGTAGCGTCTTTTTGCGCAATGGCAACAGACTCACTCAACTCGCCTGCCTGTTTGCCGACTGCAGCAAATGAACGAAGGTATTCACCTTTATGTGAAAAAACCTTCACCTGACTACCCTCTAGCACCATCACCTCATCAAAGCTCGTCATCAACGCCACGGGCTTCACTAAATACCCAGGTTGTCCTTCTTTGGGATTGCCGAGCGTGCCAATCAATCCGCCTTGCTGCGAATAAATCGAAACAACATTTTTTCCTTTGCTCAAGACAAATAGATTTTCTTTACCGTCCAAAGCGATTGAGATCGGATCATCTAGCTTGCGAATCGCCGAGATAAATTTTCCCTCTTTATCGAAAATCTGAACGGAGTCGTTGCCTTTGTCGGCAACATAAATTTTACCTGTTGCCGAAATCAAAATATCAGTTGGCTCATCAAACTGGCCATTACCCGAGCCTTCGCTACCAAAGCTAGCGAGCACTTTGCCGGACGCATCTAGCTTCAGCACACGATATTTTTTATCCAACACCCAAATATCGCCCTCTGCTGCTGCCACCGCCACAGGAACAACATCTTTAATTTTGATTGCAGCCTCGACCTTGCCATTGCGAATTGGCACAATGGCTTTTTGCTCAGAGTCCACGCCGTACAAAATGTCTTTCCCATTCCACGCTAATTTACTCACCGTCGCCGCGACCTCGCCGGCACTCTGCATAAACATTTTTGGCGCGATGACCGGAATCGCTTCAATCGTACTCGCCGCATCGGCGACGAAATAACTCAACATGCCACGAGCAGCATCCGCTACCACCACCTGTCGATCTTTTGTAACTACCATGCCAGAGAAACTTCTAAATTTACCCGCCCCCTCGCCCATTGCACCGAAGCGTAGTAATAGCTTGTCATTAAAGTCATATTTCTGAATCGTGAAGTCGGCATTTTTCGCGACATAAATACCGTCTGCTGCCACTCCAAACGTATTCAATTCACCATCCCACGGAATGGCATGCAAAAACTCACCACTCGCGCTAAACGCCTTCACTAAAGCATCTTCAGCATCTAGCACGTAAATGCGGCCAGCTAAATCTAGCTTAATTTCAACCGGCTCTTTCAGCTTATAAACCTCGCCTTGACCTTTTGCAGACTTCATCGTCGCGGAAGCACGAAGATCAAGAACGCCGAGAAATACACCGTTACTACCAAACGTCAAAATTCTTTTTGATCCGTTATCTACCACATAGACAACACCATCATGCACAGCAACTCCGCGTGGCTTTTTAAGCTCATGCTCACCACCGCCACCGCCGAAAAGTCCGCCTTTTTTCGCCCCAAAACGACCTTGAAATTTTCCTTCTGCGCTGAACATAATGACTTGATTCAGTTCACTATCCGCCACATAGACCACGCCACGTTCGACTGCAACGGCTTCTGGCTTTTTCAAAATAGCTTCGCTGCCCTCTTTAGTTTGCAAGGTATGCAGCAACTTGCCGCCAATATCTGTCACGACGATTGCGCCATCTTTAGTCGAAAAATACAAACGCTCGTCACTACCCCCAAGCATCTTTTGCACACCACCACTCAGAGGCGCTTCTTTGACAAAATCAGCTTTAGCAAATCCGGCTGATTCAGCTGCCTGAATAGCGGTGGGAAAAATCGAACCTAGCAGACTCAATACAACAATCGTTAAACGCATCTTGAACACCATCTTTTATTAATTCAAATTAAACAAAAATCACCCAATCAACTCACGCTCGACGGCGTGAAATTGAAACTACTTTTCATCACGATTAAACACGCCATCCCAATCTTCAGCAGGTGGACTTTTAGCAAAATATTCGCAACGCTCAATGTATATTTCACTCGGCCTATCGTTGGGCACTTTTACCCTTATCGCGGCAAAGGCAACACCCGCCTCTTGCCATTTACGTTCACGGTACAGCGCCAACGCCGCATTGAACTGTTCGATTATCTGCTCATCCACGCCTTCAGAAAATCCTGCCATCTCA
>JAUYFR010000179.1 GCA_030690855.1 Gallionellaceae bacterium | reverse complement strand
GCAGTGACTGCTATTCAATCTCAAACAGTGACAGCAAAAATTACTGCTTGGCGGTAAACAAAAATGAGTCAAGTTACTGTTATTCAATTTCAGTTTCAGACAATAGAAACGCTTGTTTGGCAACGGTAAAGCGAGAGAAATCTTATTGCTACTCAATCTCTGATTCCGACAAAAAGAATCAGTGTCTAGGTCAGTTTTAGTTCTAATAATTTAGAGAAAATTTAAATGGGGGCGGGATTTATCTCGTTCCCTAAATTTTTTATAACACTAAGCCGAAAGAATCTTTGAAGCTCACTAAAAATACAACCAAACCCACACCGCATCGCGGCAGCCACGTCCCATTAGCCCACCTCATGCACCATGCAACAGTCGCCGCAGTGCTGGCACTCGTAGTCGTTATATTTGAGCATCACGGCTATCTGAATTGGTTAGACACCGTATCTCTGCGGGTAGCGCTATCGCTCAAAACCGAGGCAGCGCACGTCGTGCCAGTAGCAAGCGAAACCCAAGCGGGCAACGTGCAAGTTGTGCTGATTGGCGCAGATGCTTTTGAAATTGCCTTCCAGCAAGAATCGCCGCTATCGCGCCCCGTGCTTACCCGCATGATCAAATCGATTGCAGACAAATCGCCAAGCGTGATTGCACTGGATTTTGACTTATCGCCGGGGCCAGACGGTGCGCGCGGCAATGTCGGTCAAGCGCAGCTTGACGAAGCTTTAATGCACCTTGCCGCCACAGGCCGCACCCACCCCGTGCTGGCAACGCCCTTCCCTGTATTAGACGACATGCTGCTACAAAGCAAATTCGCGTGGATGTCCAAACTTTGTCATGCTGGCGTGCGCTTTGCGTACCCGCATATCAATTTGTCACAGGGCATCGCCATGCGTTTTCCTATCGGTGTACGCAGCTTGGGTGTTTTAGCGCACGAGGTCGCCGCCGCACCGGCACAGACTACGCACGAGCCTCCTCCGCATGACACCGCATCAGCATCTCACGGCACAGCGTCCGCCTCAGAAGAGCCTTGCAGCCTCGTAAAACAAGGCATCGAAAAAGCCGTGTTCCTATCCGCAATGGCAGACCCCACCGTGCAAAATGGCGCGGCAAAATTCGGCACCATGTTGCCGCTAGACCCAGACGCCTTGCAGCGCACCGCCACCACCGCCTACACCTGGCTAGGCGATTCAGCCGACCCATTTGAAAACATCCATTCCGGTGACACCGTATTTATCGGATCATCATATGACCCGCGCGATGCCTTTCTCACCCTGCAAGGCACACAGCCCGGCGTCGTGTTTCATGCCGCTAGCGCCGACACCTTGCGTGCACCGCCGCGCAACCTTGGGCACGCACTGGCTTTTGTGTTCGACATCATCTTGGGTGTCAGCGCGGGTTATCTGTTTGGATGGGGCTGGGGAAAATATAACCACGCCACTGTCAAATTAAATAAAGGGCAAGGCCAATCGTGGCGGCTGTATGTTCATGCTCGGGGCTGGCTGTTTGCCAACCTCATCATCTTAGCGGCTTGGTTATTTTTACTTTTTGCGCTCAGCGCCTTACTACTGCGCGCCCAACTCTGGGCAAGCCCTGCCGCGATGGTGCTCGGCGTATTCGCCAAAACCTTACTCGCCAGCCGTCATGGTGCGTTTGAAGTAACGCATGGCGATGCACACGGAAAGAGCTCGACTCAAACCGAACCCCAAAAAGCAGCGCGATTTGCCCTAATCGCCGACTTCACCCTTGGCGCACCGATCTTGCTTTACGGCGCCTACCTCGCTTTTTTTGCCCACTAACTTTTATTACCCATACCCCCATCACACACCATGAAAAATTTTACTGAACCATTAAACCCAAAAACAAACCCCTCCCAACCTCCCCTCATCAGGGGAGGAGCTGCTATCACTCTCCCCCTGACAAGGGGGAGCAGGAGGGGGTTTGCGTCTGCATTTGCACTTCTCCTTTTCGCCACAATCCAAACCGCACAGGCCGCCCCTAGCGCCACCTTCTCTTGCGTAGCATTGGGGCGCGCGGGGCTACAAATTAAGTCCGGCACCACCGTTCACGAAGTACCCATCAGATTGCAATCCTGCGAAGGCGTCATCGCCTTAAGCGACGGGCTAAGCATGTGCTACATCAACGAGCGCCGCGAACGCCGTTGCAAAGAATTGCACAAAGGCGAAGCAGTCACTCGTGACGCAATCGGCGTGACGGCTTCGAGCGGCTTTGCCGAAAACGTGGTGGCAATGGCACGCGGCGACGTGCAAACCCTACCCGGACAATCGCGCACCAAACCGCCGCGCATTGCCGGCTTACCGTTCGGCCAAGTCATCGGCGAAGGCGGCAATCTGGTATTTGATTTCTCAGTGGATAAACATATGGCGAATGCAGAGCGCGTGAGCATCACCGACGATACCGACAACGCCAGCCCATTGTGGGAAACGGCCATCACTAGCGCCACCGTAAAATTTCAGGTTAACTCAATAAAAACAGATACTTGGTATCGTTGGATAGCACAGGTCGGCGAGCGCAAATTCAACGGACGTTTTTTACTGGTGGGTGCAGCACTAGATGCCGCTCGCATCGAGCTGCAACGCCTAGAAGCCGACACCGGATTAACGCCGCAAGCCAAAGCCTTTTTGAAGGCGGACGTGTTAAATGAATATGGCTTGGTGCATGAGAGAGATTTGGCGCTGGGGGAGCAGCGAGGGTTGGCGCTTGGGCATGGTTCAAAGTAATTATTTACAACATTTAGGAGGCTATATGGACTACGGATAGAAATCTATTTTTAAGGGAACAATCGAAGATCGTCCAGTAGAAGTTTGGGTATATGACGATGGTGTCGGTGGGTATCGAGTTAAGGCTAAAGCTATTGCAAATAATTACTCGTTACCTAGCTCTGGTCAAACACCGTGCGGAAAGCAAACCATCTTCCCTCTTCAGCAGACCGCAGGTGATGATTTTGACTTTACTGTGAGCACACTGGAGGAAATACGAACCGCATTATCTTCACTTGGGTTTAATGAAGTGGCAATAAACGATCTCATTAGTAAATTACCAGCTGCGCCTTAATCTAATGAGCAATAGGAGCAATGAGGATGCAGTTTTAGATGTTGCTGAAACCAAGATAACAATACAACAACGTAGCTGAATTCATTGAAGGAGAAAATTATGTCGGCAAAGAAATCTTTTATTTTAAAACTTGATACTGAGTTCGCTAATGAGTGCGCACTGCAAGTTATTTCATATTTTGAAAATCGTGCGGACACAAAAGTTTTTTCTACGAATACCGATGGCGGTGATTTGCGAATTTCGGTTCGCACACCTTCATTGAAAGAGAAAAATATTTTTAGTATGTGCTGGCGTCCTAGCAAAGAGCGTTTTTTCTGTCGCCTATATCTTCCATACGCCTCCATTCGTTCAATTGGAGGGGTAACAGATGTGCGCAAACCATTAAGTCCTACTGAGCCATTGCTTGCGGATTTTTTCTATCAGCCGAATTTTCATAACGCAGTTTTAATTATGTTGATTTCTGCGGCAGTTGAAGAGTGTCTCGAAATCAATGGGAAATAATTTCCAGCATTACAAAATTTTGAGTACGTTCAAAACAAGCGAATCATCTCACAGCCACCAACCACGCTGACATAAAGAGCTACACGAGGTAAGCAATATGCAAATGCGCCAAAAATTAAATAGTGTTTTCTTCGGCTTAGCCTTGTTAACGACACCAAACATAGTGTGGGCGGGTGAGGAATTGAACGCGGAGGCGATTGCTGCTTATCAGCGCGGTGATTATGCGGCATCTGAAAAACTGCTAACGGATGCGTATAATAAACTCAGCAGTAGCAAAGGCGAGAGCCATCCTGACACACTCAGTGTTATGAGTAGCCTCGCTTTTACCTATTTCAAATCGGGGAGAACCACAGAAGCATTGTTGCTATATGAAAAAGTACTAAAGTCGCGCACCGAGTCTCTCGGTGAACGTCACCCTGACACGCTCGGAACAATGGGAAACCTCGCGGCCGCTTACGACGAACTGGGACGCACCGCTGAGGCGTTGGTGCTAGAAGAAAGGGTGTTGAAGTTGCGCACTGAGACTTTCGGTGAACATCACCCCGATACGCTTAGAGCAATGGGAAACCTCGCGGGTACTTACGACGACCTCGGTCGCACCACTAAGGCATTAGCGCTAGAGGAAAAAGTGCTAAAACAAAGCACAGAAATTTTTGGCGAACGTCATCCTGATACGCTTAGAGCTATGGGAAACCTCGCTCAAACCTATGGCAGTCTGGGGCGCACCACTGAAGCATTAGCGCTAAAGGAAAAAGTGCTGAAGTTACGCATCGAGATTTCCGGCGAACGTCATCCTGATACGCTTACAGCAATGGGAAATCTCGCTCAAACCTACTTCCAATTGGGTCGCATCGCTGAGGCACTGACGCAATTTGAGAAAGTGCTGAAGTTGCGCACGGAGATTTCCGGTGAACGTCATCCTAATACACTCACCGCAATGGGAAACCTCTCTGCCACTTATGGTGTACTGGGGCGCACCGCTGAGGCATTAGATCT
>JAUYFR010000168.1 GCA_030690855.1 Gallionellaceae bacterium | reverse complement strand
ATTACCAATCTGCGGGTACGGTGGAGTTCGTCTTCGATGCACTCAACGGCGAGTTTTATTTCCTCGAAGTAAACACGCGTTTGCAGGTGGAGCATGGTGTTACCGAAGAAGTGACAGGTATTGATCTAGTGAAATGGATGGTGCAACAAGCTGCGCAAGAGTTGCCTGCATTGAGTTCGTTCCAAATTAAGCCAGAGGGCTGTTCTATTCAGGTGCGCTTGTATGCTGAAGACCCCAACAAAAATTTTCAACCTTCAAGTGGCGTGCTTACCGGCATTCAGTTTGCTGAAGACGCGCGTATCGAAACGTGGGTTGAACGGGGTAGCGAAATTCCCCCCTACTACGATCCGATGATTGCCAAGATTATTGTTAAGGCGGATGACCGTAACGAGGCACTTAAAAAAATGAGTGCGGCCCTCGCTGCTTCGCGCGTGGATGGTATCGAAACCAATCTCGATTACCTGCGCCAGATCGTCGCCGATCATGTGTTCGCAGAAGGCAAACAAACCACGCGTTACCTGAATGGTTTTCATTACTTACCCAATACCATCGATGTGCTTGAGCCCGGCGTGCAAAGCACGATTCAAGATTTTCCCGGACGTCTTGGTTACTGGAATATCGGTGTGCCGCCTTCCGGCCCGATGGACGCGCTGGCTTTTCAATTGGCTAATCGTTTACTTAATAACGCTAGCGATGCGGCGGCCTTAGAATTGACCGTTTCAGGCCCCACGCTTAAATTTAATCGCGATACAGTGATCGCACTGACCGGTGCGGCAATGTTGGCCGAGCTGGATGGCAAAGCACTAGCCTTCTGGCAAAGCCACAAAGTCAAAACTGGCAGTGTGTTACGCCTCGGCGCAGTTAAAGGTGCGGGCTGCCGTAGTTATCTCGCCGTCGCAGGCGGCTTCGATGTGCCAGAATATCTCGGTAGTAAATCGACTTTCACCTTAGGACAATTTGGCGGCCACGGAGGCCGTACTTTGCGCACTGGCGATGTATTGCATCTTGGTGCAGTCACCGCTATCAAACCTATGTCACTACTGGCTAGCCTGATTCCTCACTACAGTCACCAGTGGGAAATTGGTGTGCTGTATGGCCCGCATGGCGCACCGGATTTTTTCACCGAGCGCGATATCAATACTTTCTTCGCCACTGAGTGGGAAGTGCATTACAACTCCAGTCGTACCGGCGTTCGTTTGATCGGCCCCAAGCCAGAGTGGGCGCGACAAGATGGTGGCGAAGCCGGTTTGCATCCTTCCAACATTCATGACAATGCCTACGCCATCGGCGCCGTCGATTTCACCGGTGACATGCCCGTGATCCTTGGCCCTGATGGTCCTAGCTTGGGCGGTTTCGTGTGTCCAGTGACCATCGCTTATGCTGAATTATGGAAGATGGGCCAGCTCAAACCGGGCGACACCATCCGTTTCCGCGCCATCACCTTAGAGCAGGCCAATTATTTGGAGCAACTGCAAGCCATCACCTTAGATAAATTGCAGTTACCGAAAAAAATCGGCACTTTCCCTATCGCCGCTAGTATCGGCAGCCCGATCATTCACACCATTGCGGAAAGCGCTTCACAGGTGCAAGTGGCCTATCGTCAATCCGGTGACCGCAATTTGCTGATTGAATACGGGCCATTGGTGCTCGACATTAATTTGCGCTTCCGTGTGCATGCACTGATGCAATGGGTGCAACATGAAATCGATAGCGGCAAGCTACACGGCATTCTCGATCTCACGCCTGGTATTCGCTCGCTGCAAATTCATTTTGATAGCCACATGTTGTCGCGCAAACAATTGCTACAAATTTTGATTGCAGCAGAAAAACAATTGCCAGCAATTGAAGAGATGGAAGTACCCACGCGCATCGTGCATCTGCCGCTGTCGTGGGATGATCCTTCCACCAAATTAGCGATTGAAAAATACATGCAGTCGGTACGCAAAGATGCACCGTGGTGTCCGAGCAACATCGAATTTATTCGCCGCATTAACGGCATCGCTGATATTGAGCAGGTAAAAAATATAGTGTTCAACGCCAGCTATTTGGTGATGGGTTTGGGGGATGTTTATCTCGGCGCGCCAGTCGCCACACCACTCGATCCGCGTCATCGTCTAGTCACCACCAAATACAATCCGGCACGCACTTGGACACCTGAAAATGCGGTGGGCATCGGCGGCGCTTATATGTGCGTGTACGGCATGGAAGGCCCCGGTGGTTATCAGTTTGTCGGGCGCACGGTGCAAATGTGGAATCGCTACAAACAAACCACCGATTTCAAAGAAGGTAAACCGTGGCTATTGCGCTTCTTCGATCAGATTCGCTTTTATCCGGTGTCGGAACAGGCGCTGCTCAGGATGCGCGAAGACTTCGTGGCAGGGCGTTTTCAACTCAAGATCGAAGAGCAAACCTTTAGCCTGAAAGAATACAACGCCTATCTGCAACGGCATGACGCTGAGATCACGGCATTCCGCAACACGCAACGCGCCGCCTTTGCGGCCGAGCGTGAAATGTGGAAGGCTAATGGCCAAGCTGAGTACGCCTCCGACAGTACGGTTGCCGAGGCTGGTACCGACAGCGAACTCGATTTGCCGCCCGGCAGTCGTGCCGTTGCCGCCCATGTCGCAGGGAACGTGTGGGCTATTCCGGCACAGCTCGGTAGCCAAGTAAAAGCTGGGGACACCTTGGTCGTGATCGAGTCGATGAAGATGGAAATCGCCGTGCTCGCTCCGTGCGATGGTGAAATCGTGCAACTGAATTGCCGTATCGGTGGACAGGTTGCGGCCGGACAAGATTTATTAGTGATTAAATCCGGAGAAAATAGTTAGCTAAAAAAATGAGAACTAATATAAGTCAGTTAAATCAAATAGTTATTATTGATTTTTAGCTGTGAATATCTGTGTAAATCTGTGGCCAATGAAATAATTAAATGCACTACGACCTT
>JAUYFR010000166.1 GCA_030690855.1 Gallionellaceae bacterium | reverse complement strand
CCATATAAGCGCCGATGCGCATTTTTGGATTGGGTCGTTAAGCGACGATGACCAAGCCACTGGTGTTATCAACGCCTTCACCTTGCACACTGGTGCGACGACCACCGGCGGAAATGCACATGCCTTTGGTATCAAATAGAGAACAGTCATAAGCAAAGCCGTTGACGATGACTGCGTTCTGTAGCGTGTAGATGCCTTGCAGGATGGCGGCGGTATTGTTGAGGGAGGTTTGGGTATCAGATAACGCAGGCCCGGCAGAGACACCTGTAATCAATACGTTTGAGAATGAATATATGATGGTAGTAGGTGAGACTGCCATTCCGTTCGAACTAGATGAGATACGCGTCGCCAATCCTGTTGGTGTTACCGTAAATGAGAATGAGGTTGGTGTTGTAACACCGACAAGATAGCCAGTTTCTCCAGCGAATCCAACCAACGAAGTTGTATTGAATAGGAGAATACCACCCGTATAATTTGCCGTGGCGACAGGCCCACTTGAATAGGCTGCGGTAAAACTAACTGTAACCTGTGTCCCAGCTGGAATTGGGGTTGTCAGGTTTGTTGCGGTGAGAGTCGTGGCGGAAGAATAATAGGTTGTCGTTGCTGCGTGAATATTGGCACTTGCCATTGCGAAGCTTGCTGCCAACGCTAAAACCACTTTCTTTATTTTCATAATTTATCCCTTGATTAAAATCGGTTGGCACACTATTTCCGCATAGTAGTCAGTCTTGTAATAAATTGTCAGATACAATTGTTGCAAATCTTGCATAGACAGTCTTTTTTTATTTTTCGAGTCATAACGCCATGTCCACGTCCCTGTCAGTCGAGCAGTTGCATTCCATTCTTGCCTCCTTTCCCGATCCGGTCTTCCTGTTGACGCGGAGTGGTCGCTATGCAGCGATTTATGGCGGCACCGACAGCCGCTACTATCACGACGGCAGCGGCCTAGTCGGGAAACACCTGCACGATGTTCTCAAGCCTGACAAAGCGGACTGGTTTCTCGCTGAGATTGCCAAAGTGTTGGAGTTGCGCGGTATGCACATCCTCGAATACGGCTTGGACGGCAGTGATGTATTAGGCCTCGACGACCTCGGCCCGTCCGATACGATCTGGTTCGAGGGGCGGGTACAGGCGCTCGATTTTTTGATTGATGAGGAAGAGGCCGTACTCTGGGTGGCGAGCAATATCACTGATCGTATCAACATCGAGATGGAACTCAGCGATGCGATGCGGCAGGAACGGGAGGCCATCGACGTACTATGGCGGCGCATCGCTTCCGCACGCTCGAATAAAAAAGTGATAGCGCGCTGGACGCTGGATGTGGCGCAATCCCGGTTGATTCCCGCGCAGGGAGAACCCATTGCCCTGACCGGGAACGAAGCGCATCTGCTGAACTGCCTAGCCGAGTCTGAGGGGGCGCTCGTCAGCAAGGAAAGGCTCTGCGCACGCATGTTTCCCGGCACCGACCCGAAGAGTCCAGAACGCCTTACCGTGACACTCAGCCGCCTGCGGAAAAAATTGGCACGACACCAATGCGACTTGGTGGTGAGATCAGTGTTCGGCAAGGGGTTTGCACTGACGGAGGATGTTCGAATTTTGTAGGGACTAAGGGGTAGCGCAAGGTTTGTTACCAATACAACCGCTGGTGACGTTTATAAATATGAACGCTCCATCCCGCATAGTTATATGGCACAGCGCTTTGTAATATTCGAGTTAAGCTCATTACCGTTTTGCCTACAAACCTGAAATGTGTTCAGGGCACCTCTAATAATTAGCAGAAGTAATTGAATAACGAGTCATCGTGATGGCACAGAGAAACGTTAATGGACAATGCAATCACGAACGCACACGGAACGAGAGATGAAGAAGCCAACGCAACCGGGATTTTTTGACCTAGCAGAACGCGCGAACAAGCTGACCGAGATGGGCGACCCATTGGTTGGGCTGAATGCGCAGGTCAATTGGGAAGCCTTCCGCACGGACTTGAATCGAGTGCACGACAAAGCGCGCAAGAGCAACGCAGGCGCGAAACCCAAGGACGTCGTGCTCATGTTCAAGATATTGGTATTGCAGCAACTGAACAATCTGTCTGACGATCACATTGAATATCAAATTCGAGACCGAGTATCGTTCATGCGCTTTCTTGGACTGCAGATGGAAGACCGGATCCCTGACGCCAAAACCATCTGGCTCTTTCGCGAACACCTCAAAGAGCAGAATTTGATGGAAGTGCTATTCAAACAGTTTCACGCTCAACTTGCGCAACGCGGCTATATTGCCCGCGCAGGACAAATGATTGATGCCACCTTTGTCGAAGTGCCCAAGCAACGCAATACGCGCGAAGAGAATGCGCTCCTCAAAGAGAGCGCAGTCCCCATCGAGTGGGGCCGTGATGAGAACAAACCCATGCTTGCGCAAAAGGACACCGAAGCCCGTTGGACCAAGAAGAATGACGAGAAACATTACGGCTATAAAAACCACATCAACGCCGACCAAACACACAAATTGATTCAAGCCTACACAGTTACAGATGCTGCGGTTCACGACAGCCAAGCCATTGATGACTTGCTGGATACCCAGGCCGACGCTAAATGGCGACAAGCGCCCCGTGTATGCCGACAGCGCGTATCGCTCAAAAGAGCGGGAGACTCATTTGGCGCAACAAAACATCACCAGCCAGATTTGTGAAAAAGGTAGCCGTGGTCATCCGCTAACAAAAGAGCAAAAGGCGGCCAATCACGAAAAGTCCAAAGTTAGATCGCGAGTAGAACACGTCTTTGGCTCACAGGCGCAGATGGGTGGACATTGGGTGCGCACGATTGGCCTACTGCGTGCGAAACTTAAAATCGGGATGATGATTCTGGTTTACAACATGAAGCGTCCAGTGCAATTGATCAAGCCTGACGGGATAGGTGCGCCCGCAATTGGGAATGCGGCATGAATTGCCTAGAAAACAGCGAGGACAGAGGAGTCACCCAAAATGCTTCACAATTCAGAGCAACATTCGGCCAGTGTAAAAATATCACTGGCGCACATTTTGGTGTTCGGAAAAATCAATAATTAGAGGTCCCCTTCATTGAGATTGTGCGCGTGAAGGCAGCCCCTGCAAGTCTTCATTTTGTCGCTATCGTCGCATTTTCAACAAAATATTTTTAATATAACTCAATATAATCAAATAGTTGTATTTTACGCGGCATTTGCGAATACGCGGATGCTAAAAACTCGTGAGTGAATGCCATACACGTCAAGAATATCGCTAGGGAAACGCTGATTTATTC
>JAUYFR010000163.1 GCA_030690855.1 Gallionellaceae bacterium | reverse complement strand
GATAATGGGTGGAAGCCGATTGTTTTATCGCTTATGGAAGGAGAACTTACTATATGGCAATTTTAATTTGCATGGTGAGCCCGTATTAGTTCTCGGTGCGGGTAGTGCCGGTATTGGATTATCTAAAGAGCTGTCACGAAGTCGGGAATGGCGTCAGGTCGGTTTTCTTGATGATGACCTGAGTAAGCAAAGTCGGTTTCTTAATGGTATAAAGGTATTGGGCGGGCTTAATGACTTGCCCTACTGGAGTAAACGCCTTGGTGTTAAGCAGATCATTATTGCGATGCCTACCGCGCCTCATCAGATACGTAAACATGTCATTGATCTTGCCTCCGAAATTGGTGTTAAGGCGCAGATGGTACCTAGTTTCGATGAGTTATTAAGCGGGAGTGTGGCGATTTCGCAGTTGCGTGCAGTGGAGTTGGATGACTTACTTGGAAGAGACCCCGTGCAATTAGATGATGCTGGGTTAAGGGCGCAGTTGACTAATAAGGTCGTACTTATAACGGGGGCAGGCGGATCCATTGGATCTGAGCTATGCCGGCAAGTTGCCCGTTTTATGCCGGATACGCTAATTTTATTTGAGCTGAGTGAATTCGCTTTGTACAACATCGAGCAGGAGATGAGCCTTGTGTTTCCGAACCTTAGTGTCGTTTACTTAGCAGGGGATGTACGCGATGCAATAAGGCTCGACCAAGTGTTCGGTGAGTATAGGCCTAGCGTGGTGTTTCATGCGGCAGCCTATAAGCATGTTCCTTTGATGGAGCGACATAACACTTGGCAAGCGGTACGTAATAATGTGTTTGGTACATGGCAGGTTGCGCGTCATGCACAGAAACAAGGTGTCGATAAGTTTGTATTGATCTCTACCGATAAAGCGGTAAATCCCACCAATGTGATGGGTGCGACCAAGCGTATGGCGGAGATGATTTGCCAAGGTTTGCAGCAAACAATTGGTACGCGTTTCATCATCGTGCGCTTCGGCAATGTCTTAGGTAGCAATGGCAGTGTGATTCCAAAATTCCGTGAACAGATTGGGAGGGGGGGGCCGATTACCGTTACTCACCCAGATATTACGCGCTACTTTATGTCTATCCCTGAGGCCGCTCAATTAGTAATGCAAGCGGGTTGCATGGGCAAAGGCGGCGAAATATTTGTGTTAGATATGGGCGAGCCTGTAAAAATAACTGATCTTGCAAAAGATTTGATTCGACTTTCTGGCTATACCGAAGACGATATTAAAATCGAATTCACTGGTTTGCGGCCTGGAGAAAAGCTATATGAAGAACTGCTGGCAGACGATGAAAATACGCTCGCCACACCTCACCCAAAGTTGCGTATTGCGAAAGCTAGGATGGTTGCTACGGATGAGTTGGATTTGATGCACACTTGGATTTCAACTGATGCAGCAGTTGAAGATAGCGTTGTTCGCCAAACTATGCGCCGCTGGGTGCCTGAGTACACGCCTGATGAAAGATTATGATGCAAACAAGTCTTGTAAATCGCCCTAAGCTAACCGCTTACATCATTACCTTTAACGAAGCCGACAAAATCACTGCTGCGGTAAAAAGCGTGTTGTGGGCTGATGAGGTTTTAGTACTCGATTCAAATAGTACCGATGGTACAGCGCAAATTGCCACCGATCTTGGTGCGACCGTCAAACAAATTTCCTTCACTACGTTTGGTAAATTGCGCAATGATGCGATTTCAGCTTGCCAGCACGATTGGGTATTTAGCTTGGATGCGGATGAGCGTTGCACGTCGGCAGCACGTGCGGAAATTGAGCAAGCGTTAGCTAACCCTCAAGCCGATGCTTATTGGGTGCCTCGCCGAAATTGGTTCATGGGCCGTTGGATCAATCATTCGGGTTGGTATCCGGATTATCGCCAGCCGCAATTGTTTCGCAAAAGCGCGCTGATTTTTGATGATCAAGAAGAGGTGCATGAATCTTTTCGCATTGTCGGCAAAGAGGGGCATTTCAAAGCGGCCATTATTCAAGTGCCATACCAAAATTTGGAGCAACTGGTACACAAGATGCAGCGCTATTCGACTTTGGGTGCGCGTAAATTAGAGCGTTGCGGCAAGTCTGCTAGCATGTCTAAAGCCTTAGGACACGGTCTATGGGCATTCATTCGCATCTACTTTATTCGGCGCGGCTTTCTCGATGGGTGGGCTGGCTTTGTCTTGGCGTTAGGGAATTTTGAAGGCACGTTTTATCGTTATGCCAAGGCCACAACGGCAAAGCTAAATTGGTCGACTCCTCCGGATGATCATGAGCGGAAATAGACTTCGTATCGCCGTTATCGTTACCACCTATAACCGTCCAGATGCTTTGGCAGCAGTGCTGGAAGGTTTCCTTGCGCAGGCAGATACTCATTTTGAATTGATTGTGGCCGACGATGGGTCGAAGCCCGACACCGCTGAAATCGTGAAACAATTTCAAGCCCGTGCCACATTTCCTATTCACCATATTTGGCAAGACGACGATGGCTTTCGTGCTGCGGGCATACGCAACCGCGCTCTTGCCGCGACCTCTGCGGGCTACATTATTTTTACCGATGGTGATTGCATTCCACTAACTGATTTTGTGTCGCGCCATCGCTTGCTCAGTGAGCAAGGTTGTTTCCTCTCAGGTAACCGCATGCTGCTGTCACAGCAATTTACAGAGCAAGTATTACGCAGCAAAATTCCCATTCATCTGTGGGGTGTGTGGCATTGGTTAAAAGCGCGGATTCAAGGGCATATCAATAGGTTGCTTCCACTATTGCGATTGCCTGATATTGCTTGGCTGCGCAAACGTTCGCCACAGCGTTGGCAAGGTGCAAAGACCTGCAACCTTTCAGCTTTCAGAGAGGATTTGCTGCGAGTAAACGGATTAGATGAAAGCTATATCGGTTGGGGGCAAGAGGACTCTGATTTGGTTGTACGCCTGATTCGTGCGGGGCTGGCAAATAAGAGCGCGCGGTTTGCTGCTCCTGTGTTTCATCTGTGGCATAAAGAAAACGACCGCTCTCACCTTGAAGAAAACCAGCGACGCTTACAGCAGGTGTTAAACGCGACACATATTTGTGCGTTTAAGGGCGTTGATCAGTATTGTTAATGGTGAAATATGAATGATTCAAATGAAACTCGGCATCTCGATCTAGGGTGTGGGGTATTTCCTCGCAATCCTTTGAAGTGTAAAAAACTTTATGGTTGCGATATCCGCGAAATGAAAACATCGCCTGATGAACTCGGCTTTCAATATCAAAGGGCAAATTTGGTCCGAGAGTCAATTCCGTTTTCTGATCACTACTTCAATTCTGTTTCTGCGTTTGATTTTATTGAGCACATGCCTCGGCAATTTGTCGATGCGAATGGCGCGCTAATTAATCCATTTGTAAATTTGATGAGCGAGATTCATCGAGTTCTTTTGCCCGGTGGAAGATTCATCGCTATTACACCCGCATACCCTCGCCCGGAGGCTTTTCAAGATCCTACCCACGTCAACATCATCACTGACAAAACGCATACCTATTTTGTGGGTGATGATCCTTATGGCGCTATTTATGGTTTTAAAGGTAAGTTTGAAGTTGTCGATGTGTATTGGAGTGCGCCAAAGAATGCGCACAACTTATTGGAACCCAGATGGAGAAAAAGCCTCAGAAATTTTGAACATATTGTTTTTAAAAACGGGCTGTCTCACATCCTGTGGGACTTGAAAGCGGTTTAGCTTGTTGCGACCTGATTTTACGTATCTCATTGAATTGATTTATAAAGTATTCCGCCATTAAGTCATAATGATGATGCCCGTGAACCAAACGTTGCCCCGCGTTACGAACCAACTCTTGACGCGCAGGATTTTCTAGCAAATCTTTCAAGTGCAGTTTGAGTTCACTTAAGTTTTGATAGGTCACCAAATGCTCGTTAGGTGAGAAGTGCTTTTCTAGTTCTGGTGCTCGATCAGTCAGCAACACGTTACCCGCAGATAAAACCTCAAAAAATCGCATATTCAAACCATGACTTTGGGGAATTCTGGAAGCATTTAGCACAATACGCGATTGGTTAAATAGATGGTTTAAGTCACGCCCGATTATTTGTTCACCTTTATAGATTTGGTCTAAGAGCTTGCGGGGGATGGAGCTTTTTTTTCGCCAGTAACTTCCATACAAGGCCACATTTTGTGTAACTTCTAATGCCGCGCTCAGCGCTTCATCACGCCAAGCGCTCCAATTGCCCACAAATGTGAGATCAAATTCTTTAGGAATGTTTGGCTCAGAGTAAAAATTAGTGGGGTCAACAGCGTGGCTCAAATAACGACAATCAAAACCAGCACCTACTAATAAATTCACATCCTTCTGACTAAATGAATTGTAAATATTAAAGGGCGACGCATTGCTAACGAGATAAGGCAAATCGTCGCGAGGTTCAAGGTGCCATCCAATTTTAGGCTTCGTTAATTTAGATAAAAAAGATTCACCGAAAGGAAGTCCATGAATAACCAATATGGCGTCTGGTTGGAATTCGGCAACTTTTTTTTCAAAATTACTACTCACATAATTCGTTAAATTGAGCGGGTGTGATTTGAAAAGATCAGTGCCTTTGGGGACAAGCCGTAAATGACGGGCAAGACGATTAACTCTTCTAATGATCCGATAATAAAACCAGTGTTCGTAATCAGTGGTGTAAAAAATTTCTGCTTTAACACCTTGGCGCTCGAAAGCACCTTTCAGGTCATCCGCGATGGGCGGAAAACGATGGTAAGCGAGGAGGATTTTTTGGGTGGAGGGTTTCAGATTCCAAACCTATCTTGAATTTTTACTCTGTTGCCACTTGCTCTGTCCCGCTGTGACATCCCACTCTTCAATGCCTTGCAATGGATAATCTTGAAACAAGCCATATCCGGCACGGCGCAATTTGCCAATCAACGTAGCGCGAGGAAATAATTTTGAATGTTTGGCCAGTAATTGTGATGGTGGCGTATCTCGCAATACTGACATGTAATTTTGAAAAAATTCTTTTTGTGTAATGCCCCATTTCATTACGAAAACACGGCCCCCTTTGTTGTGGCGAATGCGTCCTGTGGTTTGACACACAAAGTGATAAAAGCGGCACGCGCCGATAACGCGGAAATGCCGGCAACCCGCAACCCAAAATTTCATGAGCAAATCATCGTCGCTGCTCATGCCGGGGCTGAATTCTAGGCTGTAACCACCGACGATCTGCCACCACTTACGATGAAACAACGTGGGCTGCGAGGCGGCTCCTTCCGCATCATGACGAGAATCAGATAGATAATTTTGTAGCAGTCCAGCGGCGTCAAATGTGTCAGGCGTAGAGCCGAAATCATGTTCAATCATGTGCTTATTTTTGCCGGTTTTGGGCTGAATAAGTGTAGAGAAATCCAAGGCTAAGTCGGTTTCGTTTGAGGCAATCGCTTGAGCAAACGCCGTATCCCAGCCTGGGCAAGCCACCATGTCATCATTTAAATACAGGACCCAGTCGTGGCTTGCTAAACTCACTAAATGATTCACTGACATGCACACGCCAATATTTTTTTGCGAATGGCTGTATTTCAAGCCTTCGGATTTTACCCAATCTAACGTGCCGTCAGCGCCATCATTAACGTGGATGATGATCTCGTGATTGCACATCGAATATTTGCTAATGCTCGCTACACAAATTTTTAAAAACGGAAGATTGTTCCAAGAGGGGATAATGATGCTAAACATAAGTGACCTTAATTTATATTACTCAATTTAATCAATATATTAGCAACTGATTGTTTTACGGTAATGGCTGGTAGTGTTGGCATGCGCAAACGATCTTCTTGCCAATCAGTATGAGAAGTTTCAATTGCAGAGATGATATCTTCGGGGTGGTCCACCGCAGCAAGATAGCTATCTCTCTCTAAGAGCATTTGATCAAGTTGCGGGTTCAAATGTGTAAGCGCAATGATGGGGCGTCCCGCCCAAAGATACTCGTAGAATTTCGATGGAATATATTCACGACAGGCCTCAAAATTTCCGTGTAGCAACAAAAGACAATCCGCCTGATACATGCGGTCAATCACCTGTTCGCGGCCTGTTTTCCCTGTGGCAGGTGAATACTCTAAACGTCCAAAACTAATAAACAATTCGTCTAAGCCTAGACGCGCAATTTCTGCTTTAGCCTTGCCGTCAATCGCACTGCCATAAATGTGAACTCGCAACGTGGAGCGTAGCTCTGGCTTATGTTCAAGTAACGAACCGATAGCCTGAACAACGGGTTGCATCGAGCGCGAATCAGAAAGCAAGCCAAAATGCGCAATCACCATTTGCGAAGAGCGCTGATAAATCGCATCACTTGGTAACCTTTCCACGCCGGGTAAGATCACCACGCCCCGATTACTTAATTCAGGATGGCGTTTGCGCGCACTGTTAAGTGCCTCATCTGTAAACCACCACGCCAAATTGGCATCGCGACAAATGGCGGCTTCAAGTTTTTCAACCATTCGCACATTGCGATTTTGTTTGGTACCAGCGACAACCATTGGGTCGTGCACCTCAGCGATCCAAGTGATGCAGGTCAATTTTTTTAACCAATATCCGGCAAGGTGCGCGGAATAGGCTCCACCTGTTGAATAGATAACAGCAGGGCGGCGCTTACGAATTAAAAGCAAAGCCCGAAACACAGCAGGCGGCGCCCATGACGCTTGGCTTTGTAGGCCAAACAATAAACGCTCAATCACAATAAACGGAAGTAAAAATAGCGACAGAAAAAAACTAACAAATTTGTATCGCCAATCACGTCCCCAATGCTGTCGCATGAGTTGGCGCATATCAAACCCAAAGCCACTAGGCCCCCACGGTAATAGTTGGAAATGGGGGAATCGAGTATCGTGAGTACCCATTACCCCGCTCAATACAGCGATATCAATGCCATGCTCCAAAAGATAAGGGAGCTTGTCCGTGATGGTGAGGCTAGAAGCTTGCCCATCTTGGTTAAAGCTGTGGGAGAGAATGAGCCAGTAGGGCTTATCTTTAGTTGAGAGAGATGCGTGCATGGCGGGGCGCTAGTTCATCATCAAAATTATTTGATGGGTTTCGCCAGAACGTAAAAATGGGAATGTTGCATATCACTTCCTCTCCAAAGTGTTAGTGCATTGAGGATCTTAAATTTCCAACTCTTTGTGGTGCCGCAGCAACCAACGATTGAAATCGTTTCATAGCCTGCTCTTTCAAGCATCGAAAGAATGGTTCTTCGAGTAAAGAAACGGAGATGTGTGCGATCCAATGTCCCTTGGTCTGTGTATTCAAAATCTTGATGTTGGATTAAGTTCCACAGTATCCGATACTGGCGAATATTGGGAATAGAGCAAAATATATTGGCGTTTGGACTTAACTTGGCTCGCAGTCGTTTAAGTATATCTTCCGGCCAGACCAGATGTTCAATAACGTCGTTCATAACGACAAGGTCGAAGTAACCATCCGGCAGCTCATCGAGTGTCTTCGCTACATCGCCTACTATGACGCGATCTAATCTAGTTGATGCAACCTTAGCCACCTTCTCGTTGAATTCCATCCCCCATGCTTCGGTATAGCCACACTCGCGTTTGAGCATGAGTGCAAAGAGACCTTCGCCACAACCAATTTCCAGTAGCTTGGTTCCTTGACGTGGAATGTAGGGAATTAAATCTCGGCGTTCATTTTGATAGTATGAATCTGGCGGGTTTTGACAGTCTGTCATGTTCATCCTTAAGTTTTAAATCGGTGGCACATTCTCTAGTAATTGTTGAAAGTGCTATTTAACTAGTGGGGCAATGATAATCGCAAATCACTCCATAAAAATGCCGTGTTATATTCGCCCACCAGAATATTTTCTCAAAAGCTGTTATGAAAAAAGTAATTAGCCTAGATTTTTGTGACTTTCCAGCAAGCTTTTCTAAAACTGACAATTATTTTGTGAAGTTTCTTTCAAATCATTTCACAGTCAATATATGTGATAAGCCTGATTTTGTTATCTACTCCAACTATGGGCATATTCACCGTCTGCATAATGGGGTCAAAATTTATTACACAGAAGAATGTTGGGCGCCTGATTTTAGTGTGTGTGATTATGCCCTTTCTTTTGATTATATAGATAATTCTCGCCATTATCGCTTACCCAATTACGTTGCCATGACAGAGCCAGAATCTTTGTTAAAGCCCCCTGAAGAGGCAGCAAATATACTTCAGGCAAAAACTAAGTTTTGTGCCTTTATTGTGGGCTATTCGGATAGCTCAGTAAAAAAAAGGACAGACTTTTTTTACAAACTTTCAAAATACAAACAGGTTGATTCGGCGGGTAGAGGGCTTAACAACATTGGCGGACCCTTGCCGTGGGGCTATGACAAGAAAATAGATTTTTTAAAATCGTACAAGTTTCATATCTGTTTTGAAAACAATGTGCGGCCAGGCTATACCTCAGAAAAATTAGTAAATGCGATGCAATCTAATACGATCCCCATCTACTGGGGTGATCCACTCGTCAACAAAAATTTTAATCCGGAAAGCTTTCTGAATCTTTCAGACTATAAATCTGAGGAAGCGCTAATTGAAAAAATCATTGAGCTGGATAGGAATAATGATCAGTATATTGAAATGATGAGCAAGCCCTGGATCAAAGAGGGGCAGCCAAACCCATTATTTGAAGAGGATAAGTTGATCGAGTTTTTTGAAAAGATATTCAATGCCTCTAGCCATCCGCTTGCATCAAAGAAAAGTTTCTTTAGATTTAATCGATGGCGATTAGTGAAAATCAATAAATAGAATCTAACCTTGTGACACTATAAATTTGGAGTTACAAAAAATAATCAATAATGAGGAGGTAATGTAAATGAACGATAGACGAGAACAAATTGGTGCGATGCTAACAGGGGATGTTTTAGAAATCGGCCCTGGCGGCAGCCCATTCCCAACTAGTCAAGGTGCATCAGTGAAGTATGTTGATCGTTCGGTGCAGGGCGGGCGTGATGCTAATTGGCCCGAGTTGGTAGGAAATCCCCCTGGCATTAACGCTGACTTTGATTTACATCTTGACGTTGATGGACTTTCTCCAATTGCAGAGAGTTCATTTGATGTCATTATCGCCTCTCACTTGCTGGAACACTTGGCGAATCCTATCAAGGCTATATGCGAATTCGAACGAGTGCTTCGCCCTGGCGGAAAGATGGTCCTGCTACTTCCGAATCGAACATCAACATTTGATGCGGTTCGGGAGCCAACTAAACTTTCACATATTTTGAGTGAATATCATGAGAATGTGACTGAGGTGAGCGATGCGCATCTAACAGAGTTTTGCAATGCCATCTATAAACAGGACCCTATTCATCCAGAGCAGGTTAGAGAGTGGCACAATCCAGACAAGCTAGACGCCGAACTATTTGAGCTTCATAGACGTCGCAGTATCCATGTGCATTGTTGGTCCCAGGAGGAGTTCGCTTCCCTTGTGGTCGGTTTATTGGCACAAGGTTTAATTTCTTTCAAATTGAATGACCTATATTTTATGGAGGATTCTCATGGTGGTTGGGAATTCGGTCTAGTGCTTGAGCGGGCACCAAAAAGCGCACTGCCCAAAGATATAAGTATCAATTTTATTAATGAATATGTTTCTGCGGTGATGAAGCGCGGCTGTATTAAGCGTGAGGTGCAAATTATTGCCAAACTCCAGCTGGCTCTGTGTCGAGATGCCAATGAAATATGTTATTTGAGCGATTTGATTGATGTATCTGCATCGCAATTATTGAATCATTTGTCTACAACAGGCTCACCGTGGCAAAAGATAGTCAAAGCGGTTCGGCAGTTTTTAAAATAACCCAGTCAGATGCAGGCCTGTACCTTTATGTCAGGAAAGTCGTTACCGCTCATTTTTTAAGTCGCTTTGAGTAACTCATTCACTCTCAACATAAGAGGGCGAAGTGGTTTAGGCGCAAATCTGAGTTTTGATTTCGGTGGAATAAAGCTGACGCGTTCTTTCGACGTTGAGGCTAATTTTAGCTTTTCGAGATACTTTTGGTAAGAGAGATTTTTATCAAGGCCGCTCAGTTCCGGTATGTGGAGAAGAGATGAGTAAGCCAGCCTGCATAAATATTGCTCTGTAAACAAATCTCTATTTGTTTTTACAAAAACGGTTTCATAGGGATGCGCTGTGCGCCCGAAGTAAGATAAGCTACAAGATGGATCGCCCTTGTCTGAGGTTGGATTTAAATCCGCATGTGGTTTTCGGTAATCTATCGTGTTGTACTCGGCTAACAGGCATTTTATGTTCCAGCCTGCGGCAAGAACCTCCTGAGAAAGCCTGATTTCATAGTCTCGAATTACCTCGTCTTTACTGAGTGGGTGAACTAAGTCGTATAGGCCTTTCTCAAGCAAATAAAGCAATATTTTCTTTGACATGCTGTATGCCATTGACTCTACGTGAGAGAACGGCTCATCCCCACCATATTTCTCTTTGTAAGACTTTGAAAGAAAGGTGCTGGTCGGCAGAATATTTATTGCGGAGCCAACTAAGCCAACATTTTCTGTCAGAAGATTTGTAAAACAGGTGGTCCAATTTTCTGATATGTAGCTGGGTAAAAAAGGCCCCCTGACGGACGAGTTAATAAAGACAAAGAAATCATAGGCTTCAATATTGACTGTTTGTTTGAGAGCAAATGAGTACCCGCCATAGTCATTATTTTTATTTTTAGTGAATAGGTAAGTAAGATTTTTAAATTGCGGCAAGTCGATAGTGTGCTCGCCAGCAATAATCACGATGTAGTCTATTGATGGAGCGTATCCGAATCTCAAAAAATGAAAAAAATTTTCTACGTAAATAAGATCTTTTTCAAAGTAGTGATAGAGCACTAAGGTCTTATTTGCCATGACCGCGCTTTCTATGTTGAATTGGCATCCCAATTTTGTGAAAGATTAAGTGCATTCGAATCCTCTTCTCTGAAAAAGCCATGTTAGTGCCGAGCTTTTTTTAGGAGCAATTTAAATTTTCGCCACTTGACACTCAAGTATCTTTTTAACTCTAAAAGTGCTACCTGCTTTGCATCAAAAAATGCCTCATTTTTCTTCGTATACCAATCATTGTTGCCTGTTCTTTTAAATCTTGTGTATCCAACGGATTTCATAAAATCTTTTACTTCTGTATCTAGGCCACCTGAGTTGTCCTCAATAATTACAATCCTTGGCGAGATAGCGCCAAAAGACATCCCTGCAAGTGCTGACATCTCATGCCCCCCTACATCAATAGTCATGAAATCGATTGTTGTTATGCCATGTTCGAGAAAAATATCATCTAGACGTGCTGTCTTTACAGTAATCTTCCTCATCTCTTCCTGGCTGGAGCTTTTGATGCGTGCGAAATGATTCGCATCTTTTTGCATAGTCGAAAGCACTTCTACTCCAACTGCTACATAAAATTCAGATTCTCCTTTTTTATCGCTTGCCGCAATTTCAGCAATCTCACATGAACGCGCCGCCCTAATTTTTTGGCAGAAATCTGGCATAGGTTCTACAACAAGGCAGCGCCAACCCAATTTCTCGAAATAATAGCTATTGCTACCGGTTACCCCGTCAAAGCCGCCAACCTCAACGCAAACACCTTCTTTTTTGCCAAATATCTGATCCAGAATTTTGTCCTCGCCGTACTGAGCGAAGTATTTATGTGTGTCCGTTTTAATCATATTAGTAGTCGATTAGTTTATGATGATAAAACCGCTCATCAAAATGATGTCCGCACTATTATAGTAATGAGGCACTTGAGCCTTGTGGGTCTTATAATCAATGGCGAATTCTAGATTGATCATTCGCCAATTTTTATGTTTAAAGTGTGAGCGATTTTCTTAACACGGTTGAGATATCGCCACTTCTTAAACCAACTTCTGGGTTGATTTTTTATCGCAAATTCAATGCGGCTTTGAATTCGGTAATCGGGCAACGCTAGTCCTGCATTCATTCTTTCTGCATATTGCGCCAGTATTCCAAGATTGCCATCACGTAAGTGGAGAAACAAAACCTGAGAGCCATGTTTGCGGAGCATTCGTTTTTTATTTCGCTTCATCAGCTCTTTTGTTTCGCGCGGCAACTTGCTGAAGCTAGCACTGCCACGATGATAGACGAACACATCTTCAGCTACGCGCAAATCAAAACCTGCATTTTTAACTCGCAAAGAGTAATCAAAGTCTTCGTAATAGCCGCGTCCAAACTCTTCATCCAGCAAGCCTACTTTGTTGATGACTGCACGAGCAATTGCAACGCAGTGAAAATCCATACGATAAGTTACAAGCAGTTCATTGCCGCCACTGTTTGCATAACGTAAGCCTTGTTCACTTTTTCCCTCAATGGATTCGGCTGACGCGAGGATTGCCTGCTCATTGCCTGCTGCATTGGTAACGGGGCCAATCATGCCTAGTCGCGGATGATTTATGAAATGGGCTGCCAATTTTTCGATCATGCCAGCTGGGGCTATGGTGTCGCTATTTAGCAAGATGACGACACCTCCGGTGGATAGTCGAATACCTACGTTGTTGCCTGCTGCATATCCGATGTTCTGTTCATTGAGCACAAAGTGAACGGATGGGTATTGAGCCTGAGCCGAGAGGAGTGAGTCTCTGGTTTCTGCATTCGAGGCATTGTCGACGACGAACACCTCCCATGTTGGAAATGCGGGATCGTTAGACAGCGACGCAAGGCAAGGGCCAGTTGTGCCAGAGTAATCGTTGTAGCTCAAAATGATGATGCTTATTTTCATGATCGTGAAAGTGTAGATAGTTCGATTTAAGATTTTTGGAAGTTTACGCTAATATATGTTCGCTTGGCGTGAAGCAGAGAGGGTGTGCTAATAACTACAATGTGAAAAATTCGTTTTTTTTAGTTGGTTTCGCGTCTTGGACTGTGGGTGATTTAAGGGTTTCGTCTTTTTGATGCAGTGTTTGGTGCGTCGCTGCTGCCATAAGCGCGGCTAGCGTAAACGCAAAAAATGTCGCGGTCATTTTTAAATTAAATATCTCAACGGTTAATCCAAAAAGAAAAAAGCCTAGAACTAAGCACAGAGAAGTGAATGCCAAAACTCGTGGGAGTGGGTTTCGAGATTTTATGCCTGGCAAAAGAATAAACACTGGCACTAAGTAGATCGACAGAATAGCGATTAGTCCGAAAACTCCAGTCTCGGCACATTTATGCAGTATTTCGTTATGAACTTCTGAGGTACCTAAGATGCCGCCAAGCTGAGTGACCATTCCATTTGCAGTCAATGCAGACATTGCTTGTGGGAAGCCTCCAG